>NZ_JBDJPF010000023.1:0-90186 GCF_054957865.1 Streptomyces xingningensis | reverse complement strand
AGCTAAGCCTTTCAGCGCCGATGGTACTGCATGGGGGACCGTGTGGGAGAGTAGGACGCCGCCGAGCAGTTATTGGTAAGCCCTGGTGGGAACTTAGGTTCCCGCCAGGGCTTACTTGCATTTGGTGGCCCCTCTGCGCGGGTTGGCCAAGGCTACGGGTAGGGTCGGAGTGCATCAATAGACACGTCCCCCACAGGAGGCCCCCGGGTGGAGGTCCAGGAGACGCGAGTCCAGACAGACCGCGTCCTCACCATCCCGAACATCCTCAGCATGGCACGCCTCGCAGGTGTGCCCCTTTTCCTGTGGCTGATTCTCTGGCCCAGGTTCGGTGGGCCGAACTGTGATCTCTGGGCGCTGCTGGTGCTGGCCCTGAGCGGGGTGAGCGACTACCTCGATGGAAAGCTCGCCCGGCGCTGGAACCAGATCAGCAGTCTCGGCAGACTGCTGGACCCGGCCGCTGACCGCCTCTACATCCTGTCCACACTCGTCGGCCTCACCTGGCGGGAGATCCTTCCGCTTTGGCTGACCGCCGCTCTGCTGGCGCGTGAGGCGATGCTGCTGGTTATGGTGTGGATTCTGAGACGCCATGGCTATCCACCACCCCAGGTGAACTTCCTCGGGAAGGCTGCGACTTTCAACTTGATGTATGCGTTCCCGTTGCTTCTTCTCAGTGACAGGGAGGGCTGGTTGCACTCAGTGGGTGCGATTTTCGGATGGGCGTTCGCCGGATGGGGTACAACCCTCTATTGGTGGGCAGGGATCCTGTATGTGGTGCAAGTCCGCCGACTGGTCAAGGCGGATACCACGGCCGACTGATCTCGCCGCAGTCCCTGAGCCTTGATACGGCGCTGAAGTCGGCCTGACCGTCGTCTCTCAAGGAGGACGCTTCCGACATGAAGGCCGTCGTGATGGCCGGCGGTGAAGGCACTCGCCTTCGCCCCATGACCTCGAGCATGCCCAAGCCGCTTCTACCGGTGGCCAATCGCCCGATCATGGAGCATGTGCTCCGGCTGCTCAAGCGGCATGGGCTCCATGAGACCGTGGTGACCGTTCAGTTCCTCGCCTCCCTGGTGAGGAACTATTTCGGTGACGGCGAGGAACTCGGCATGGAGCTCACCTATGCCAACGAGGAGAAGCCACTCGGCACGGCGGGAAGTGTCAAGAACGCGGAGGAAGCGCTCAAGGACGACACGTTCCTGGTTATCTCCGGTGACGCCCTCACCGATTTCGACCTGACGGACCTGATCCGATTTCACAAGGAAAAAGGTGCACTCGTCACGGTCTGCCTCACCCGGGTCCCCAATCCGCTTGAATTCGGCATCACCATCGTCGATGAAGCCGGACGGGTCGAACGGTTCCTCGAGAAACCCACCTGGGGACAGGTCTTCTCCGACACGGTGAATACGGGTATCTACGTCATGGAGCCCGAGGTCTTCGACTATGTCGCGGCCGATGTGTCCGTCGACTGGTCCGGGGATGTCTTCCCGCAATTGATGAAGGAAGGCAAGCCGATCTTCGGCTATATCGCCGAGGGCTACTGGGAGGACGTCGGCACCCACGAGAGCTATGTCAAGGCGCAGGCCGACGTCCTTGAGCGCAAGGTCGATGTCGAGATCGACGGCTTCGAGATTTCACCCGGAGTCTGGGTCGCCGAGGGTGCCGAGGTGCACCCGGACGCCGTCCTGCGCGGTCCGCTCTATGTCGGCGACTATGCGAAGGTCGAAGCCACCGCCGAACTTCGCGAACACACCGTCATCGGCTCCAATGTGGTGGTGAAGAGCGGTGCCTTCCTCCACAAGGCCGTTGTGCATGACAACGTCTATGTCGGCCAGCAGAGCAACCTCCGCGGCTGCGTGATCGGCAAGAACACCGACATCATGCGTGCGGCGAGAATCGAGGACGGAGCCGTCATCGGCGATGAATGCCTCGTCGGTGAGGAATCGATTATTCAGGGCAACGTCCGGGTCTACCCGTTCAAGACCATCGAGGCGGGCGCGTTCGTCAATACCTCGGTCATCTGGGAATCCCGAGGCCAGGCCCATCTTTTCGGGGCTCGGGGAGTGTCCGGCATCCTCAATGTGGAGATCACTCCTGAGCTCGCGGTACGGCTTGCGGGTGCCTATGCGACGACGCTCAAGAAGGGAGCGACCGTCACCACGGCACGTGACCACTCCCGCGGCGCCCGAGCCCTCAAGCGCGCGGTCATCTCGGCCCTTCAGGCCAGCGCGATCGAGGTGCGCGATCTCGAGAACGTACCGTTGCCGGTGGCCAGGCAGCAGACCGCCCGGGGCAGTGCCGGCGGGATCATGATCCGTACCACACCGGGGGTGCCCGACTCGGTGGACATCATGTTCTTTGACGAGCGCGGCGCCGACCTCTCCCAGGCCGGGCAGCGCAAGCTCGATCGCGTCTATGCCCGCCAGGAGTACCGGCGTGCGTTCCCGGGCGAGATCGGTGACCTGTCCTTTCCCTCCAGCGTCTACGACTCCTACACCGGTGCGCTCCTGCGCTCCGTGGACACCAGCGGAGTGGCCGAGGCCGGCCTCAAGGTCGTGGTCGACGCCTCGAACGGCAGCGCGGGACTGGTGCTGCCCAGTCTTCTCGGCCGGCTCGGTGTGGACGCCCTGACCATCAATCCGGGGCTCGACGAGGCACGTCCGACCGAGACTGCCGATACCCGCAGGTCCGGCCTGGTGCGACTCGGGGAGATCGTCGCGTCGGCGCGAGCCGCGTTCGGCGTGCGGTTCGACCCGGTGGGGGAGCGAATCTCCCTGGTGGACGAGCGTGGGCGCATCGTCGAGGACGACCGTGCCCTGCTGGTGCTGCTCGACCTGGTGGCCGCCGAGCGGCGCAGCGGGCGGGTGGCACTGCCGGTGACCACGACCCGGATCGCCGAGCAGGTCGCCGCATACCACGGCACCCAGGTGGAGTGGACCACAACGTCCCCCGACGATCTGACGCGGGTCGGCCGTGCGGAATCGACCATCTTCGGCGGGGATGGGCGAGGCGGATTCATCGTCCCCGAGTCCAGCAGCGTGTTCGATGGCGCGGCTGCGTTTGTGCGGCTGATCGGGCTGGTGGCTCGTACCCAGCTCACGCTCAGTCAGATCGATGCGCGCATTCCCCGGGCGCATGTCCTGCGCCGGGATCTGGCGACACCGTGGGCGGTCAAGGGCCTGGTCATGCGTCAGGTGGTGGAGGCGGCCGGGGACCGTTCGGTCGACACGACCGATGGGGTGCGGGTGGTCGAGACCGATGGGCGCTGGGTATTGGTGCTTCCGGACCCGGCGGAAGCGGTGACGCACCTGTGGGCGGAGGGGCCTGACGATGCCTCCGCGCAGGCACTGCTGGACGAGTGGTCCGCGGTGGTGGACGGCGCGGGACGCTGACCCGGTCCCGGAGTTGAGCCGGCGGGACATCGTCCTGCCGGTTCCGGATCCGGCACGCCGGTGGGGCCATTGGGAGACGACGCCCGCGACGTGCGACGATGTGCGGCATGCCGCAGCAGCCCCCCGTTCGGAGGACCTCGACCCCGCCTCCGCGCCCCGACGCCTCCATGTCGCTGCTGACCAATGTGATGGACCACAGCCTCGACGACGGCTATGCGGAGGCGGCGGCCAGGCGCACGGAGGGTGGCGGCGGGCTCCCGGGCAAGCTGCGGGCCAAGTTGGGGCTCGCCGCCGCGTTGTTGCTCGCCGCTGTGGTGGTGACCCTCGGAGCCGCTCAGGCGCGGATATCGGCGCCCACGCTGGCCAAGGAGCGCCAGGAGCTCATCAACCGCATCGAAGCCGAGACCTCATCGGCTGACTCGCTGCAGAAGGACGTCGACACCCTGCGCGACTCGGTCGGCACCACGCAGCGTGAGGCACTGCGGAAACACGGCGGTGACAAGGCGGAATTGGTGTCACTGCTCGCAGGCGCCACCGCGGTACGAGGGCCGGGTCTCAAGGTGGTCGTGGACGATGCCAAACAGGCCAGGACCAGCGGCGGCGGGCCGCGGGAGAGCAGTGGATTCTCGGACACCGGCCGGGTGCGCGACCGTGATATGCAGCGCATCGTCAACGGGCTCTGGCAGTCGGGCGCGGAAGCGATCGCCATCAACGACCAGCGGCTGACGGCGCTGTCGGCGATCAGGGCCGCCGGTGACGCCATACTGGTCGACAACAAGCCGCTGGTGCCGCCGTACACGGTGCTGGCGATCGGCAACGGCCAGCGGATGAGCACCTCGTTCCAGGACAGTGTCGACGGCCAGTATCTGCATGTGTTGCAGCAGAACTATGGGATCCGGACCGGTATTTCCGTCGAGGACGACATCCGGCTTCCGGCTGCGCCGAGTCTGATCGTGCGTACCGCACAGCCACGGACCAACACAGGGAAGGGCACATCGTGATCGCCGTACTGGGCCTCATCGTGGGAGTCGTGGTCGGGCTGGTGGTCCGTCCCGTGGTGCCGACGGCGGTTGAGCCCTATCTTCCCATCGCTGTCGTGGCGGCGCTCGACGCGGTGTTCGGCGGTCTCCGGGCGATGCTGGACGGGATCTTCGACGACAAGGTCTTCGTGGTCTCCTTCCTGTCCAATGTCGTGGTTGCCGCGCTGATCGTTTTCCTGGGCGACAAACTGGGCGTCGGGGCGCAGCTGTCCACCGGCGTCGTGGTCGTCCTGGGCATCCGCATCTTCTCCAACGCGGCCGCCATCCGGCGGCACGTCTTCCGGGCGTGAGGTCGATGAACACCGAGGACACACCGGGCGAGCCCGGCGAGCCGGAGCCGGGCGGTGAACGGGACGAGCCGAATCAGCCCGAGGAGAAGCCGTCGTCGGAAGTGGAAGCCGGTGCGGAGCCGTTGACCGGGCGTCAGCGGCTCATCAACGGCCTGTGGCCGCCTCGGCTGACCCGGGCACAGCTCACCGTGGCGCTGCTGCTGTGCGTACTGGGCCTGGGCCTGGCCATCCAGGTCCGGTCGAACAGCGAGAGCAATGCCTTGCGGGGCGCCCGTCAGGAGGACCTGGTACGGATCCTGGACGAGCTGGACAACCGCACCAGGCGGCTTGAGGACGAGAAGCGAAAGCTGGAGAGCCAGCGGACCGAGTTGGAGAGCAGTTCCAACCAGGCTGCCGAGGCCCGCAAGCAGACGTCTCAGAAGGAGCAGCAGCTCGGTGTGCTCGCGGGGACGGTGGCGGCACAGGGGCCCGGCATCGAGCTCACGGTGAGCGACAGCAAGGGGGCCGTGGAATCGGACATGTTGCT
Organism: Streptomyces xingningensis; assembly: GCF_054957865.1. NCBI lineage: Bacteria > Bacillati > Actinomycetota > Actinomycetes > Kitasatosporales > Streptomycetaceae > Streptomyces > Streptomyces xingningensis. The sequence goes on along the minus strand of NZ_JBDJPF010000023.1, from coordinate 84,941 downwards.
GGATGCCATTCAGGAACTGCGTGCCGCGGGTGCCGAGGCGATCCAGATCAACGATGTCCGGGTGATCGCCGGCACGTATTTCTCGGGCGGTGCCGGGAAGGTGACGATCGATGGCAAGAAGGTCTCGCAACCGTATAAGTTCAAGGTCATCGGCAAGCCTCAGGATTTGGAGCCGGCGCTCAACATCCCCGGCGGTGTGGTGCAGACTCTTCAGAAGGAACAGGCCGGAGTCAGCATCGTCCGGTCTGAGAAGATCGTTGTTGACGCCTTGCGCCCGGCGAAGCGGCCTGACTACGCTCGGTCGTCATCGCAGTGAGACGGGTGCGCGCAGGAGCTCTGCGGGGAGGGCGGCAGGTTGCGGGGGGTCGGCGCACCAAGATGGGGGTGCGTGATGGAAACTGTCTGTTGGCCGTGGACGTTGTAGAGATGTCCAGGTCGGATGGTGTGTGCAGCGAGGGTTGCCCTGCCCCACGGGCGGGTCTGTTTCGGTCAAGGGGAATCGCCCGTGAAGTTGTTTGCGAAGTTGTTCGGCAAGAGCGCACGCCAGAGTGGCGGCAGCGGTTCTGCTCGGCACCGGTCGGCGCGTCCGGTCGAGGGCGACGGGGGCCAGGAAGGGCGTCCCCTGTTCCGGGACCAGACGGCGCCGCCCGGCGGTGACGTTCCGGGTGGCCAGGGTCTTCCCCCCGTTGACCCCGCGGCGACAGGCCGCATAGGTTTCGGGGCACCACCGACCTCGAGCGCGGGTGGAGGGGCTGCCGTGCAGGTGTGTACGAGGTGCGGCCACCGGAGCGGCGAGACCAGCCGGTTCTGCTCCAACTGCGGTGCGCCGCTGCGGCAGGGGGCCGTTGCGGAGCGTGCCGCGGAGACCACCTCCACCATCTCCATTTCCGGCCTCGAGGCATATGACTCCGAGACCACCGGCCAGACGCCGATTCCGGCGCTCTCGCCGGAGGCGCAGGCGGCCGTCGAGGCACTGCCGCTGGGGTCGGCACTGCTGGTGGTCCGGCGCGGACCGAACTCCGGCAGCCGTTTCCTGCTGGACGGCGAGGTGACCACGGCGGGCCGTCATCCGCAGAGCGACATCTTCCTCGATGACGTCACCGTCTCGCGGCGCCATGTGGAGTTCCGGCGGGGTCATGACGGCAGTTTCACCGTCACGGATGTCGGCAGCCTCAACGGCACCTATGTCAACCGGGAGCAGATCGACTCGGCCGTGTTGTCGAATGGCGACGAGGTCCAGATCGGCAAGTACCGTCTGGTCTTCTTCGGCAGTCGGCGAGGCTTCTGACCCTCCCCCGAACTCCGTCCGGGGGGACCTCCAAGGGAAGGCCCATGCTGCAGACGTCGTCGGGCGGTTCCTGTTCTGCCGGATCCGCAAGTGCGGTTGATCGGCTGGTGAGCATCGGCACGGTGCTCAATCTGCTGCGTGAGGAGTTCCCCGAGGTCACCATCTCCAAGATCCGCTTTCTGGAGGCCGAGGGGCTGGTCGAGCCGCAGCGCACACCGTCCGGCTACCGCAAGTTCAGCGCGGCGGACGTCGAGCGGCTGGGACAGGTGCTGCGGATGCAGCGTGATCATTACCTGCCGCTCAAGGTCATCAGGGAGCACTTGGACGCGTTGGCCCGGGGTGAGCGAGTGCAGCTCCCCGCCCCCGGCCAGCCCCGGGATGCCGTCGGCCTTCAAGACGGTCCGGACGCGTCCGGGGGCGCCGACATCGGGCCCCAATCCCCGGCCGCCGGCCGGATCGGCCGGGAAGAGCTGCTGGCCGGCACGGGCGTGACCGAGTGCGAGCTGGCGGATTGGGAGTCCTATGGCCTGCTGGCGGCCCACCCGGACGGCGGATTCGACGCCGACTCCCTGGCCATAGCGCAGCTCATCGCCGACCTGGGCCGCTTTGGGCTGGAGCCACGACATCTGCGGGCCATGAAGGCCGCCGCCGACCGCGAGGCGGGGTTGGTCGAACAGGTGGTCGCACCGTTGCGCAGGCACCGTAATCCGCAGACCCGGGCCCATGCGGAGGCCACCGTCCGGGAGCTGGCCACGCTGTCCGTACGGCTGCATGCGGCTCTGGTTCAGACCGCACTGCAGATCCGCGCGCAGTGACGGCGGTGGCCCGACTACCCAAACCTGCCGAGCACGGCCTAGGGTTGCTGTGTGAACGAGCTCGATGTCGTGGGTGTCCGGGTGGAAATGCCCTCCAACCAGCCGATCGTGCTCCTGCGCGAAGTGGGAGGCGATCGTTACCTCCCCATTTGGATCGGACCGGGGGAGGCAACGGCCATTGCCTTCGCTCAGCAGGGCATGGCTCCCGCCAGGCCGCTGACCCACGACCTTTTCAAGGACGTGCTGGAGGCGGTCGGACAGCAGCTGGCGGAAGTCCGCATCACGGACCTGCGCGAAGGCGTTTTCTACGCGGAGCTTGTCTTCGCCAGCGGAGTGGAGGTCAGCGCCAGGCCGTCCGACGCCATAGCGCTGGCACTGCGCACCGGAACGCCGATCTACGGCAGTGACGGGGTGCTGGACGACGCGGGCATCGCCATCCCGGATGAGCAGGAGGACGAGGTCGAGAAGTTCCGCGAGTTCCTCGACCAGATCTCGCCGGAGGATTTCGGCACCAACAGCCAGTGAGGCGCGCCCGGTCGGTTGCGGCGCATTCGAGTAGCCTTTCCCGCTACGGGGACACGTAAAACCACTCTCTGGGTGATTATCACTCGGCGTGCCGAGTGTGGCGATCGTTGACGCACCCCGAGCGACTGCCTACCGTCGAGAAGGCAGGTCAAGGACGGAGGTCGGCGTGAGAAGCACGGGCGACGGTACAGCGGTCGGCAGTCCGTATCCGCTGCATGGGGGAACGGTCGAACCGGTGACCCTCCCCCATAACCTGAATGGCAGGGGAGGCACCCCCGTCCCCGCCGCGGCGGCGGTCACGGCTCCGCGCGGGCGAAACTCCCAGGGTTCGGTCGGCACGGACGATGGATCCGGCAGCTCCGACACCATCGGATACCGGGGACCGACCGCGTGTGCGGCTGCCGGGATCACCTATCGGCAGCTTGACTACTGGGCGCGTACGGGGCTCGTGGAACCCAGCGTCCGGCCCGCGTACGGCTCGGGCAGTCAGCGGCTCTACAGCTTCCGGGATGTTGTCGTCCTCAAGATCGTCAAGAGGCTGCTGGACACCGGGGTCTCCCTGCAGAACATCCGCACCGCCGTCCAGCACCTGCGCTCGCGCGGCATGGCCGATCTGGCCCAGATGACGCTGATGAGCGACGGCGCCACGGTGTATGAGTGTGTGTCGCCCGACGAGGTCGTCGGGCTTCTGCAGGGTGGCCAGGGCATCTTCGGAATCGCCGTCGGCGTCGTGTGGCGCGATGTGGAGAGCGCGCTCGCGCAGCTGCACGGGGAGCGCATCGACACCGGTGAGACGCTCGTCGGCCACAACCCCGCCGACGAACTGGCGCGACGCCGCAACCGGGCAGGCTGACCCTCCGGAACTCCGCGCCATGGGGGACGCCCGATCGTGCGTGCGGGCGATTGTCAGTGGTGTACGGCAGCATCGGTCGGGTGAGAGGCTCGCCGACCATCCTGCACCTGGACATGGACGCCTTCTACGCTTCGGCGGAGCAGGCGGCGAAGCCGAGCCTGCGCGGGAAACCGGTCGTGGTCGGCGGCATCGGCCCGCGAGGAGTGGTGGCCACGGCTTCGTACGAGGCGCGTGCGTTTGGTGTCCACTCGGCGATGGCGACGGCCCAGGCCCGGCGGCTCTGCCCCAACGCCGCTTACCTCACGCCCAGGTTCTCCCTTTACCGCCAGGTCAGCGATGTGGTCATGCGGCTGCTCGGCGAGCTGTCGCCATTGGTGGAGCCACTGAGTCTGGACGAGGCCTTTGTGGACTTGGAGGCGGGTGGCATCGAGCCCTCCTCGGCGGTCGTACGGGCGGTGGGCGAGGGGTTGCGCCGGGACATCCGGGCGGCCACCGGGCTGACCGGGTCGGTGGGGCTCGCCGGATCCAAGATGCTCGCGAAGATCGCTTCGGAGCAGGCCAAGCCCGATGGACTCATGGTCATCGAGCCCGGCACCGAGCTGGAGTTGCTGGGCCCGATGTCGGTGCGAGCGATCCCGGGTGTCGGCCCGGCCACCGCCGAGGCCCTGCGCAGGGCCGGTATCCACACCGTGGCCGAGACGGCCGAGGCCGGCGAGGCGGAGCTGGTCCGGCTGCTCGGCAGGGCACATGGCGCGGGGCTGTACGCCCTGGCCACCGGTCATGACGAGCGCCCCGTGGTGGCGGAGCGGGATGCCAAGTCCGTCTCGGTCGAGGACACCTTCGCCGAGGACCTGACCGATCGCACCCGGGTGCAGTTCGAGATCGCACGTCTCGCGGACCGCTGTGTCCAGCGGCTCAGGGCCGCCGGCCGGTCCGGCCGCACGGTCGTCATCAAGGTGCGGAGCTATGACTTCTCCACGCTGACCCGCTCGGAGACGCTGCGCGGCCCGACCGACGACCCCGCCGTGGTGCGGGAGGCCGCCGCCCGGCTGATCGACTCGGTGGACACCACGGCCGGAGTGCGATTGCTGGGAGTCGGCGTCAGTGGGCTCGCCGACTACACCCAGGAGGACCTCTTCGCCCAGGCGGCCGGCGACGCTGCCGAGGCAGGCCCACCGGAGGCCGTGGACGTCCGGGCGGAAGAGGAGGCCGGCGCCGCGCCGCGGCCCCGCCAGTGGCTGCCCGGGCTGGATGCGCGGCATGCCGAGTACGGGGCCGGATGGGTGCAGGGAAGCGGGGTCGGCAAGGTCACCGTGCGGTTTGAAGTGCCCTGGTCCGGCCCGGGGCGGGTGCGTACGTTCGCGGTCGACGACCCGGCGCTCGAGCCCGCGGACCCACTGCCGCTGATACGGCCCGCGGAGGCTCAGCCGCCCGGGCCGCCGCCCTCACCGGACAGCGATGAGGCCGACTGCGGGGCGCCCCACGACGGGAGGTCCAGCCGGTAGTGATGGTAGAGCTGCAACTCCTGCTCGGCGGAGAGATGTCGGCCGACCCCGAAGCCGGGGGCCTCCTTGATCAGCGCCCGCTCATAGGGGATGCGCAGTGTGCCGTCGACGATCTCGCTCGGCTCCAGCGGCACAAAGGCGTCCCGGCCGAACAGGCCGGTGCGTACGGCCGCCCACTCCGGTTCTCCGGTCGCATCGTCCAGATACACCTCGTCCACCGTGCCGATCTTCGCGCCGTCACGGTCGTATGCCTTGCGGCCGATCAGGCCGCGGGGGTCGATATCGGTCTGCACCTGTCCTCCCATGGGTCGCACCTGCCCCTTGGGTTATCTCGAGGGCTCGCCCGGAAGCTTCCGGACACCCCCGAAAACCACGAAAAGCCACAAAACAAGAAGTGGCCACTCGGGAAAGCCACTCGGAGCCCCGCTGGTAGGCTGGCGATTGGCCGCAGACCCCGTGCGGGAGAGTCCTCCAAAGGGCCCTGATGGGCATCGACGGAGGCGCCGAAGGAGCAAATCCTCCCCGGAATCTCTCAGGCACCCGTACCGCACGGACGAGGTCACTCTGGAAAGCAGGGCGGGCCTCGGTCGGGCACCATGCCGAGCCCCTCCTCACCGACGGTGAAAGCCGGGTTTCCGCGGCCCGGTGAAGCTCTCAGGTCGAGATGACAGAGGGGGAGGCCGTCCGGGTACCCGCGCCGTGGTACCCCTCGCAGGTCGCAATGACCAGGAGGCCTCCGCAGATGACCGCCCACCGCATCGCCCTTTCCGACCTGGAGCGCGGCATTCCGTTCGCCGACCGCCACATAGGCCCCGACGGCGAAGCCCAGGCCAAGATGCTCGCCCAGGTCGGCTTCGGCTCGCTCGACGAGCTCACCGCCGCCGCCGTGCCGGACGTGATCAAGAGCACCGAGGCGCTCCGGCTGCCCGCTCCCCGTACCGAGGCCGAGGTCCTCGCCGAGCTGCGCACGCTCGCGGACCGCAACCAGGTGCTCGTCCCGATGATCGGGCTCGGCTATCACGGCACGTTCACCCCGCCGGTGATCCTGCGCAATGTCATGGAGAATCCGGCCTGGTACACGGCCTACACGCCCTACCAGCCGGAGATCTCCCAAGGGCGTCTCGAGGCGCTCCTCAACTTCCAGACCGTCGTCGCCGACCTGACCGGACTGCCCACCTCCGGCGCCTCCCTGCTTGACGAGGGCACCGCGGCCGCCGAGGCGATGGCGCTCTCCCGCCGGGTCGGCAAGGTCAAGAACGGCGTCTTCCTCATCGACGCCGACACCCTGCCGCAGACCATCGCCGTCATCCGGACCCGGGCCGAACCCACCGGTGTCGAGGTCGTCGTCGCCGACCTCTCGGCGGGCATCCCCGACGAGATCGCCGAGCGCGGCGTCTTCGGCGTGCTGCTCCAGTACCCCGGCGCCTCCGGCGCCGTCAGGGAGCTCCGCCCGGTCATCGAGCGCGCCCATGAGCTGGGCGCGGTCGTCACCGTCGCCGCCGACCTGCTCGCGCTCACCCTGCTCACCCCGCCCGGCGAACTGGGCGCCGACATCGCCGTCGGCACCAGCCAGCGCTTCGGCGTCCCGATGGGATTCGGCGGCCCGCACGCCGGATTCATGGCCGTACGCGAGCAGTTCGCCCGCAGCCTCCCCGGCAGACTCGTCGGAGTCTCGGTCGACGCGGACGGCAACAAGGCATACCGCCTGGCGCTGCAGACCCGCGAGCAGCACATCCGCCGCGAGAAGGCCACCAGCAACATCTGCACCGCCCAGGTGCTGCTCGCCGTCATGGCCGGGATGTACGCGGTCCACCACGGGCCGGACGGCCTCGCCACCATCGCCCGCCGCGCCCACCGCTTTGCCACCCTGCTTGCCGAGGGGCTGCGCGCCGGCGGCGTCGAGGTCGTGCACGGCTCCTACTTCGACACCCTCACCACCCGGGTGCCCGGCCGGGCGGCCGAGGTGGTGGCGGCGGCCCGCGAACGGGGCGTCAATCTGCGCCTGGTGGACGCCGACCGGGTCGGCATCGCCTGTGACGAGACCACCACCCGGGCCCATCTCGCCTCCGTATGGGCCGCGTTCGGCGTGACGGCCGATGTGGCGGCGCTCGACGCGACGGTCGCCGAGGCACTTCCCGAGAGTCTGCTGCGCCGCTCCGACTACCTCGCCCATCCGGTCTTCCACCAGCACCGTTCCGAGACCGCGATGCTGCGTTATCTGCGCCGGCTCGCCGACCGCGACTATGCGCTGGACCGGGGCATGATCCCGCTCGGCTCCTGCACCATGAAGCTCAATGCCACGACCGAGATGGAGCCGGTCACCTGGCCGGAGTTCGGCGCGCTGCACCCCTTCGCCCCGGTCGAGCAGGCCGCGGGTTACCTCACGCTCATCGGTGAACTCGAGGAGCGGCTGGCCGAGATCACCGGATATGACAAGGTGTCCCTCCAGCCGAACGCCGGCTCGCAGGGCGAGTTGGCGGGGCTGCTGGCCGTACGGGCGTACCACCGCGCCAATGGGGACCTCCAGCGCACCGTCTGCCTCATCCCCTCCTCCGCGCACGGCACCAATGCCGCCAGCGCCGTGATGGCCGGCATGACGGTCGTCGTGGTCAAGACCGGTGAGGACGGAGAGGTCGACGCGGCGGATCTGCACGCCAAGATTGAGAAGCACCGTGACGAGCTGGCGGTGCTGATGGTCACCTACCCCTCCACGCATGGCGTGTTCGAGGAGCACATCAGTGACATCTGCGCCCTGGTGCACGAGGCGGGCGGTCAGGTGTATGTGGACGGGGCCAACCTCAACGCCCTGGTCGGCGTGGCCAAGCCGGGCGAGTTCGGCGGCGATGTCTCGCATCTGAACCTGCACAAGACCTTCTGCATCCCGCACGGCGGCGGCGGGCCGGGCGTCGGCCCGGTCGGCGTCCGCGCCCACCTGGCCCCGTACCTGCCCAACCACCCGCTGCAGCCCGCCGCGGGGCCGGTGACCGGTGTCGGGCCGATCTCGGCCGCGCCGTGGGGTTCCGCCGGGATCCTGCCAATCTCCTGGGCGTACGCACGCCTGATGGGCGGTGCGGGACTCAAGCGCGCGACCCAGGTGGCGGTGCTCGGGGCCAACTACATCGCCAAGCGTCTGGAACCGCACTACCCCGTGCTCTACACCGGCCCGGGCGGGCTGGTCGCGCATGAGTGCATCATCGACCTGCGGCCGCTCACCAAGGCGACCGGGGTGAGCGTGGACGATGTCGCCAAGCGGCTGATCGACTATGGCTTCCACGCGCCGACCATGTCGTTCCCGGTGGCCGGCACGCTGATGATCGAGCCGACCGAGAGCGAGGACCTTGCCGAGCTGGATCGTTTCTGTGAGGCGATGATCGCGATCCGCGCCGAGGTCGAGAAGGTCGGCTCGGGGGAGTGGGACAAGGACGACAACCCCCTGCGCAACGCGCCGCACACCGCGGCGTCGGTGGCCGGGGCATGGGAGCACTCGTACGGCCGTGACGAGGCAGTCTTCCCGGCGGGAGTGTCGGCGGCCGACAAGTACTGGCCGCCGGTGCGTCGTGTCGACGGTGCCTATGGCGACCGCAACCTGGTGTGCTCCTGCCCTCCGCTGGAGGAGTACGAGGGCTGACGTGCGTCGGGGCCGGCCCGGCGACCTCGCCGGGGCGGCCCCTCGGTGTTCCGTGCGTCGTCCTGCCGCGGCGCCGTCAGGCCGCGGTCACCACGTGTTCGGTGCCCAGCGGACGGTGCGGGTCGATGATCCGGCCGTCCGGCAGCAGCTCACCGGTGTCCTCGAAGCAGAGGACGCCATTGCACAGCAGGCTCCAGCCCTGTTCGGGGAAGTGCGCCACGAGATGGGCGGCTTCCCGGTCGGCGGAGTCGGCTGACGGGCACGCGGGCTGGTGCTGGCACATGGGAGGGTACTTTCGCTGGGATGTCGGTGATGCTGTCGCTGTGCTGCGGCTCGATGCGGTGGTCATGCCGCCCCCCGTTGCGATTCTGTCGGTCGGTCCCAGTGTTGCCCTACGGGCGTGATTCCGCAGGGATTTCACGTCAGCGGTCCTCACTGGGGAAGGACGCGTCACCCATGCGGGCGGTTGCCGTCAACCCGGCTGTCTCTTCGGGGGGTTCGGACCGCCGTGGCGGGCTAGTCCGATGGGGGGTACCTCTGTCCGTTCGGGGGGAGGGCGTCACCCTGCGTCCCCGGGCCGCGGGGCGCTCCCGGGATGTCTCAGGCCGAGGTCCGGAGCAGCGGTGCGGAGGTGAGCCGGAGGGTGAGGACGGGCAGCAGGTCGGCGAACCGGTGCGGACGGTGCGCGGCGATGCCCGGCGGGGCGGGCGCGAGTGGCACCAGCAGGTCTCCGGGGGCGGGTAGTCCGGATGCCGCGTCGGCGGTGAGATCGCCGTGCAGCCAGAGGGTGAGCATATAGAGGCCGGGGACGGACAGCAGGCGGGGCTGGTAGGGCGTCGTCAGCGACTCGGCCTGCCGAAGGGCGCGTTCGGTGGAGGCGACGTACGGCCCTTCGAAGAAGTGGGAGAACGCCCAGCCGTCCGGCGTCAGCATGGTCTCGCCCGCCGCCACCGCGTTATCGCCCGCCTTGATCAGGAAGCGCCATCCGGTGAGCCGGGTGCGGGGGGCCTTGCCGTCGGCGGCGCCGTGCTCCAGGACGTGCACGGGCAGCGGGAGTTCGCAGGTGAGCGGCCCCTGTGCGGACTTCAGGGATGGAGTGCGCGTCTCCCGGACTGCGGTGGGGGAGCCGAGGGCCGTGACGATGCTGCGGAGGGCAGGCGCGGGGGCAGGGAGTACGTGCAGCGGCATGATGGGTCGCCTCTCACTTCGGAGACACGTTGGTGCTGGGCAAGGTGACGACGCTGTCGGCGTGCGGGGTCAGAGGGGAGCCGGGGACCGACTGCCGGGGCGCCTGCTCTCTGCCTCACCCCGGAGTTTATACGACACATGTTCACATGATGTTTCGGCTAGCTGTCGCCGGTATTTCTGGCAAGGAGAAATCCGGGCCATGTGCCGGGAGGATTTCGGTGATTTCATGCCGGGCATACGCGCCTGGCCTCAGATTCTTTCCCGGCGACGGTAGGCCGAAACTCATCGGTATTTATCGCCAGCGCAATGCATCGTCTCGATCGGCAGCGCCTTGCCATCGGAATGTGCCGGAGTGCACTTGGGGAGAGCCTAGCGGTTATGCGGTGACGGCGAGGCGTTTCGATCGCCTCGCCTGGGCATCATCGACCGTGACGAGAGCGGCCGGCGCCGCGGGCGACCCGCTTGAGGAGGGACGCTGTCATGGGTGAGAAGGTCGCGGCCGAGGGGTTCGACCTGGCCGACCGGCAGCGCCACCGGGACAAGCTCCGGCAGTGCCTGGAAGGGCTGACGAGGCTGCTGGAGGAGAAGCGTTTCGACCGCCCTCGCAATCTGGTGGGATTGGAGATCGAACTGAATCTCGCGGGCTCCGACGGCATGCCGAGGATGATGAATGCAGAGGTGCTGGAGCGTATTGCGAGCCACGATTTCCAGACCGAACTCGGGCAGTTCAACCTGGAAGTGAACATTGTGCCGCACCGGTTGTCGGCGCGGGTTCTCGACCAGCTTGCCGAGGAGTTGCGCACGGGCCTCGCCTATGCCGACCGAAAGGCCCGGGAAGTCGGTTCCCGAATAGTGATGATCGGGATTCTGCCGACCCTCGCACAGGCGGACCTGGTGCCCGCGAACTTCTCCGCCGCCGACCGCTACATGTTGCTGAACGAACAGGTCGTCGCCGCTCGGGGCGAGGACTTCACCATCGACATCGCCGGGGTCGAACGGCTGACCTGCACCGCGCGCTCCATCTGTCCCGAAGCCGCCTGCACCTCCGTCCAGTTGCACCTCCAGGTCACCCCGGGCCGGTTCGCGGCCGTGTGGAACGCGGCCCAGTCCATCGCCGCCGTACAGATCGCGGTGGGCGCCAACTCCCCCTTCCTCTTCGGGCGCGAGCTGTGGCGAGAGTCCCGCCCGCCGCTGTTCGTCCAGTCCACCGACACCCGCCCGCCGGAGCTGCAGGCGCAGGGCGTACGGCCGCGTACCTGGTTCGGGGAGCGCTGGATCGATTCCGCGTATGAGCTCTTCGAGGAGAACCTCCGCTACTTCCCGCCGCTGCTGCCGGTCTCCGGTGACGAGGATCCGCTGCGGGTGCTGGACGAGGGCGGGGTGCCGCGACTGGAGGAACTCACCCTGCACAACGGAACGGTCTACCGATGGAACCGCCCCGTCTACGGGATCGCCGACGGGATCCCCCATCTGCGCGTGGAGAACCGGGTGCTGCCGGCCGGCCCCACGGTCACCGATGTCATCGCCAACACCGCCTTCTACTACGGCCTGATCCGGGCGCTCGCGGAGGAGCCACGGCCGGTGTGGACGCGGCTGCCGTTCGCGATCGCCGCGCACAACTTCGATGTCGCCTGCCGGCATGGCATCGACGCCGTCCTGCGCTGGCCGAAGGCGGGCCGCAACGGCACCCTGTTGCGCATGCCGGCCGTACGGCTCATCCGGGAGGAGCTGCTGCCGCTGGCGGCCGTCGGGCTCGATGCCTGGGGCGTCGAGCCGGCCGACCGCGACCGCTACCTCGGGGTCATCGAGGGCCGTTGCCGCTACCGCGTCAACGGGGCGTCGTGGCAGGCCGCCACCTATCACCAGGCGCTGGAACGAGGGCTGGACCGGGACCACGCCCTGGCCGCCACCACCCGCCGCTACTGCGAACTGATGCGGACGGGAGAGCCGGTCCACACCTGGCCGACCGGCCTCGCCGGCTGACACGGCCGCACCCCCTGTCGTACCGGCGCCGGGTCGTCGGGCAAGCTGTGACGACCGTGGTGTCCGCCGGGGCCACCCAAACGACTTGGGGAACGCGCCTCTCCTCACGTATGAGGGCGGGAGGAGAAAAGGAGACAGCTGTGCGGCAGAACGCCCAAGGCGGTACGGCCTCCCGGCCCGGGGTGCCCGCCGTGCCGCCCGCCGGCCCCGGCCTGTCGCGGCGGACGCTGCGGTCCGAGACTCTGCTGGTGCTGGCGCTGTCGCTCGGGGCCAGCGCGGTGTCGGCGCTGATCAGCTTTGTCGGCGCGGCCACCCGGCCGGGCGGGCTCAAGGAGCAGGCCGCCAGACTCAACTCCTCCCATGCCCCCGGACGGCCGTGGCTGGACCTCTCCTGGCAGCTCTTCGGCATCGCGACCGCCCTCGTCCCCGTCTTCCTGGTGGCCCATCTGCTGCTGCGCGAAGGCGCCGGCCTGCGATCCATCGGCTTCGACCGCCGGCGGCCGGGCTTCGACCTGGGACGGGGCGTGGCGGTCGCGGCGGCCATCGGCGGCACCGGACTGCTCTTCTACCTGGCGGTACGAGCAGCCGGATTCAACCTCACCGTGGTGCCGGAGTCGCTGCCCGATGTGTGGTGGAAGATCCCAGTGCTGATCGCCTCGGCCGTGCAGAACGCCGCGCTGGAAGAGGCGGTGGTCGTCGGCTATCTGCTGCGCAGGCTGGACCAGTTGGGCTGGACGCCCACGGCCGCGCTCGCGGCGAGCGCGGTGCTGCGCGGCTCCTACCACCTGTACCAGGGGATCGGCGGCCTCGTCGGCAACATGGTGATGGGCGTGGTCTTCGTCCTGCTCTACCGGCGCTGGGGCCGGGTCGGGCCGCTGGTGGCAGCGCATGCGCTGATCGACACCGTGGCCTTCGTCGGCTATGCGCTGCTCGCGGGCAAGGTGGGCTGGCTGCCCACGGCCTAGCGGCTCAGGCGAGCAACTCGCCGTCGATGACGGTGACGGCGGAACCGGTCAGCAGGGTGCGGTCGCCGCGCAGCGCCGTCCGTACCAGGCCGGTGCGGGCGGACGCCTGAAGGCCCGTCAACTCGGCGCGGTCCAGCCTGGCGGACCAGAAGGGGGCCAGGGCGGTGTGCGCGCTGCCGGTCACCGGGTCCTCGTCGACGCCGACGTTCGGGAAGAAGCAACGCGAGACGTAGTCGTAACCGCGTGCCGGGTCCTCGGCCGCGGCGGTGACGATGATGCCGCGGTGCGACCACCGGCCGAGCGCACGGATGTCGGGGGCCAGGGCCCGGACGGTCTTCTCGTCGGCGAGCTCGACCAGTAGGTCGCCGATGTGGCGGCCGGTGTCGTGGACGCTCAGCGGCCGGGCGCCCAATGCCTCCGCCAGACCGGCAGGGGCATCGGCTCCGGTGAGCGGCGAGGTCGGGAAGTCCAGGGTGATCGAACCGTCCTGGTGCGCCGTCGCGGCGAGGACGCCGCAGCGGGCGGTGAAGCGCACGGTGCCGGTGGCCAGGCCCATGGTGTGCAGGACATGTGCCGTGGCCAGCGTGGCATGTCCGCACATGTCCACCTCCGTCGTGGGGGTGAACCAGCGCAGCGCCCAGTCGGCGTTCGGGTCACCGGCCGGCTGCCGATGGGCGAACGCGGTCTCGGAGAGGTTGACCTCGGCGGCTGTCCGCTGCAGCCGGTCGTCCTCGGGGAATCCTCCGGAGTCCAGGAGTACGACCCCTGCGGGGTTGCCGGCGAACGGGCGGTCGGTGAAGGCGTCGACGATTCGGATTCGCATGGCCTGGACGCTAGGTGACCGCAAAAGCGCAGGCCAAGGCCAATTCGCGACACGTGGACCGATGAGCCGGCGCCACCTCTTGCGAACCGATCGGTTCCGATATATCGTTGACGCATCGCGAAAGGTCGATGATAAGAGGAGAAGACATGACGCGTTCCCATGGACATGAGCATCACCGCTCCGACCGGCCCGGTTGGGGCGATCGTGGCGGGCGGCGGGCCTTCGGGTCGTTCGGCCCTCCTTTCGGCGGGCCGCCCTTCGGGGGGCCGTTCGGCGGCCGCGGGCGCGGCGGACCGGGCGGCAGGGCCCGGCGCGGCGATGTGCGTGCCTCGATCCTGGCGCTGCTGGCGGACCGCCCGATGCATGGGTACGAGATGATCCGCGAGATCGCCGAGCGCAGCGGGGGCACCTGGAAGCCGAGCCCCGGTTCGGTCTACCCCACGCTCCAGCTGCTGGAGGACGAGGGTCTGATCACCAGCGCGAGTGAGGGCGGCAAGAAGCTGTTCACGCTCACCGAGGAAGGCCGCGCCGAGGCCGCCGCGGGGTCGAAGGCCCCCTGGGAAGAGGTCGGGCGCGGAGTCGACTGGGAGACGATGCAGGAGATCCGGCAGGCCGGCGTCGGGCTGATGGAGGCCTTCGGCCAGGTCTGGCGGACCGGCAGTGCCGAGCAGCGCGAGAAGGCCCTCGCAGTCGTCAATGAGTCGCGCAAGAAGCTGTATCTGATCCTTGCCGAGGAAGGCTGAGACCGGGGCGAAGTGCGGGTGTCCACACGGCATGTGGTGCGGACACCCGCGCAGCGCGTCCCTGAGGCCGGTCCGGCCTCCCTCCTCCTCAAGGAGGACAGCTCGTCCGCCCGTGCCCAACCGGGGTGGGACATACGAATGCTTCCCCCCGGGGATGCCGAGGACGGCCTGGGACTGATGGGGTAGGAAGGTGCAAAGCCGTACACCTGACACCGGACAGGCGGACGCGGCGCCCGCAAGACCGCTGAGCATGGCGCTGGCGTCGGCGGTCGCCGGCTCCCGCAGACGCGCCCTGCGCGATGCTGACCGGCAGGTCGACACCGCCCACCTGCTGCATACGCTGCTCGAGGCCGACCCCGAGGTCCGGGAGGCCCTCCCCGGTGGCCCGGCCCAGGTCGCACGGCTGCTCGGCTACCTCGTCCAGCGCTCCATCGGCTATGGGCTGCGCTGGCACGCCACCGTGGAGGACTCCGGTGCCCTGCCCGTACTCACCGACGGTGCCCTGCCCGGCTGGTCGCCCGCCGCCACTGCCGCCATGGCCCGGGCCCGCGCCCGGGCCGGTGCCCGGAGCTCCGGCCGGGTGGAAGGCCTCGACCTGTTCGCCGCCCTGGTGCGTGATCGCCGGTGCCGTGCGGTCGATGTGCTGCACCGGGCCGGCGTCGACACGGCGGCCCTGCTGGCGCGCCTCGACGGCCATGAGCGGGCTGCCATGAGCAAAAGAGGTGACGGTCCTGACGGCAGGTGACATGATGCCGCGATGCAGACAACTCAGGGGAGGGGTGCGGCGCTGGGGCTCGCCCTGGTCTCGGCGCTCGCGTTCGGCGGATCGGGGGTGGCGGCCAAGCCGCTGATCGAGGCGGGCCTGGACCCCCTCGACGTGGTGTGGCTGAGGGTGACGGGGGCGGCCCTGGTCCTGCTGCCCGTCGCCTGGCGGCATCGCGCGCTGGTGGTCCGTCGCCCCGCGCTGCTCGCGGGCTTCGGGCTGCTCGCCGTCGCGGGCGTACAGGCCTGCTACTTCGCGGCCATATCCCGGATACCGGTCGGCGTCGCCCTGCTGGTCGAGTATCTGGCGCCCGCGCTGGTGCTCGGCTGGGTGCGTTTCGTCCAGCGGCGGCCGGTGAGCCGTGCCGCGGCCGTGGGCGTGGTGCTCGCCGTCGGCGGGCTCGCCTGTGTGGTGGAGGCCTGGTCGGGGCTGGGCTTTGACGCCGTGGGTCTGCTGTTCGCGCTCGGTGCGGCGTGCTGCCAGGTGGGCTACTTCGTCCTGTCCGACCACGGAAGCGATGACGAGGAACCCGCCGACCCGCTCGGGGTCGTGGGGTACGGACTGCTGGTCGGCGCCCTGGTGCTGACCGTGGTCGCCCGCCCCTGGGACCTGCACTGGGCGCTGCTCGCCCGGCCCGCCGAGCTGAACGGCGTCCAAGTACCCGCGGCGGCGCTGCTGGGCTGGATCGTGCTGATCGCGACGGTGGCGGCCTATCTGACCGGAGTGCTCTCCGTGCGACGGCTTTCTCCGCAGGTGGCCGGGGTGGTGGCCTGCCTCGAGGCGGTCATCGCCACCGTGCTCGCCTGGGTGTTGCTCGGCGAGCGCCTCGGCGCGCCGCAGCTGGCGGGCGGCGCGACGGTACTGCTGGGCGCGCTGATCGCACAGACCTCCACGCCGAAGTCGGCCACCGGAGGGGATCCGGTGGCCGGCGGTGCGGGGCTACGGGCGGGTGCGGACGGGGAGTTGTCCGGCAGGTCCCTGTCGGCCTAGGAGAGGTCTAGGGGGTGTCCGGGGTGTTCCGGCCGCGGAGGCCGGTGAGATAGGCCGGGACGGGGATGCCGGGAGCCAGGTCGTCCGCCGGGACGGGTGCGCCGTATGCGGTGGCCACGGGAATGACCCCGCTCCAGTGCGGGAGGGCGACATCCTCCGGGTCGTCCCCGGGCCCGGCCGCCCGGACCTTGGCGGACACCTCGTCGAGGCCGATGTGCAGCACCGCCGTGGCCGCCAGCTCCTTGGCGCTCGGCGGGCGTGAGTCCGCGGCCCGGCCGGGTACGACCTGGTCGACGAGCGCGGCGAGGGCGGTGGTCAGCTCCGCGGCGTCGGTGACGGGGCGGGCCGTGCCGTGCACCACGACGGATCGGTAGTTGAGCGAGTGGTGGAAGGCGGAGCGGGCCAGCACCAGGCCGTCGACATGGGTGACGGTGAGGCAGACCGGCATGCCCGGATCCTCCGCCTGCCCGGCCGCGCGCAGCGGGGCGGAGCCCGTCGAACCGTGCAGGTAGAGGTTCTCGCCGATGCGTCCGTAGAGCGTGGGCAGGACGACGGGGGCCCCGTCGCGGACGAAGCCGAGGTGGCAGAGGTGGCCCGCGTCGAGTATCGAGTGGATCAACTCGCGGTCGTAGGACGTGCGGTCGCGGTAGCGGGTGGGGGTGGTGCGCTCGGTCCGTTCGTACTGCCCATGGCTCTCGGAAGAAGACGAAGAAGGCATTGCGTTCCCCATTGCACTAGTGCATACTCTGTTTTGTGTCAGGAGAATATCCGATCGAAGGTCGTTGTGGTGAGAGGTCTCATGTCGGGGGGCGCCTCATCGAGGGGCGTCGCGCAGCGGAGATCTCCGCGAGCGTGGAGCGCGCCGTCGGTTCCGGCCGGCTCGCTCCCGGGGAACTGCTTCCTCCCATGCGGGAGTTGGCGGTGGAGCTGGGCGTCAATCCCAATACCGTCGCGGCCGCCTACCGCGCTCTGCGCGACCGCGGGGTGATCGAGACGGCCGGGCGCCGCGGCAGCCGGGTGCGGCAGCGGCCGGCGAGCACCTCGCGCGAACTGATCGGGGTGGAAGCCGGTGAGGGCGTACGGGACCTCTCCACGGGCAACCCCGATCCGGCGTTGCTGCCCGAGCTCGGCGATGCCCTCGCCGCGGCGGCCGAACGTGCCCGCCGGCGCCCGGTGTTGTACGGGGCACCCGCCGTCGACACCGAGCTGGAGCGGCTGGCCCGTGCGGCCTTCGGCGCGGAGGGCGTGCCGGACGGCCCGCCGGCGGTCACCTCCGGAGCGCTGGATGGCATCGAGCGGGTGCTGGCCGCTCATCTGCGGCCGGGGGACGCGGTCGCCGTGGAGGATCCGGGCTGGGGCAGCCTCCTTGATCTCATTCCCGCCCTCGGTCTGCGAGCCGTTCCCGTGGCTCTGGACGACGACGGCCCCCTGCCCGAGGCGGTCGACCACGCCTTGCGGCAGGGAGCTCGCGCTCTTGTCGTCACCGGCCGGGCGCAGAACCCCACGGGGGCGGCCATCGGCGAGACCCGTGCCGAGGAGCTGCGCGCTGTTCTGTCCGGACACTCCCAGGTGCTGCTGATCGAGGACGACCACGGTCATGACATCGTCGATCTGCCCCTGTATCCGCTCGCCGGAGTCACCGAGCACTGGGCGCTGGTGCGCTCGGTCGCCAAGGCGTATGGGCCGGATCTGCGGCTGGGGGTGCTCACCGGCGATGTGGTGACGGTGGACCGGGTGCGCGGGCGGCAGCGCCTGGGACCCGGCTGGGTCAGCCATGTGCTGCAGGACACCGTGCTGCACCTCTGGCGATCCGGCGCGGTGGAGGCGGCGACGGTCGCCGCGTCCTATGGCAGACGCCGCGATGCCCTGGTGCGGGCGTTGGGAGAACGGGGGATCACGGCGTATGGGCGCAGCGGAATGAATGTGTGGCTGCCGGTGCCGGACGAAACCGGGGCCGTGGCCCGGCTGTTGCAGTCGGGGTGGGCGGTCGCGCCCGGTGCGCGGTTCCGGCTGGCCTCGCCACCCGGTGTGCGGGTGACGGTGTCGCCGCTGACCATGGAGGAAATAGGTCAGGTCGCGGACGCGCTGGCGTCCGCCACCGGACCGGTGCCCGCGGGGCGTTATGCCTGAGCAGGCTTCGACCGGCGTCTGTTCTGGGTGAGCGCCGCCCCGGCCAGCACGATCAGCGCTCCGACCGGGGTGTTCCAGGTGAGCTGCTCGCCGAGGATGGCGGCCCCGGCCGCGGTGGCGATGACCGGGATGAAATAGGTGGTCATGGTGGCCGTGGTCGGTCCGACCTCGGCGACCAGCCGGTACTGGACGAGCATGGCGAAGCCGGTGCCCAGCGCTCCAAGGGTGATGATCGCCAGGATCGGCATCAGATGAAGCGAGGTGGGCAGGGGAGCGGCCAGCGGGGCGGCAATGGCGAGTTGGGCGGTGCCGAGGAGCAACTGAGTGCCGCTCAAGGACAGATGGGAGTCGCCGGTGTCGGCCAGAGTGCGGCGCACATAGATCCAACCGACCGCATAGCTGGCGGAGGCCGTCAGTGCCATCGCGGTTCCGGCCGGGTCCTGCCCGGAGAAACCCTGCCAGGCCCCGAGCACGGTGAGGACGCCGATGAAACCGAGTCCAAGACCGGCGAACCGGCGCCGGGTCGGCCGGTCCTCGGAGAGCGCCACCAGGGAGAGCAGCATGCCCCACAGCGGCGTGGTGGCATTGCAGATGCCGGCCAGGGTGGAGGAGATGGTCAGTTCCGAGTAGGCGAACAGCGTGAAGGGGAGGGCGTTGAGGAGGAACGCCGCGACGGTCAGATGCCCCCAGGTGCGGGCGGAGCGCGGCAGCCGCTCGCGCTTGATGGCCAGGGCCGCGATGAGCACCGCCGTGCCGAAGAGCATGCGGCCGAAGGAGACATAGGGAGGGGCATAGCCATCGGTCCCCAGCTTCATAAAGAGGAAGCTGAAGCCCCAGACGAGGGAGAGGGCGCCGAACCGGACGCGCCAGTCCAGGGCGGGACGCCGCCGCCCGAGGACGTCGGCGGAGAGGGCCGTGCCGGAAGGCGATGACGAGGAGGGGGGTGAGGAAGGGCGGGACGCGGCGGTGGTGCTCATGGAATCACCATGGCGGATCACACCTATTAGGACAATCAAATAAATTTGGGCATTATCGCGTAGCATCGCTTACATGTTGAACCTGGACCGTCTTCGGACCCTCAGTGCCGTCGCCCGCCATGGTTCCGTCAGTGCCGCGGCCGATGGACTGCATGTGACGACCTCCGCGGTGTCGCAGCAGCTGGCCAAGCTGGAGCGGGAGACCGGCCAGCGGCTGTTGACGAAGCACGGCCGAGGGGTACGGCTGACCGATGCCGGGCGGCTGCTCGCCGAGCATGCCGCGCGCATCCTCTCCCAGGTGGAGCTGGCCCAGGCCGACCTCGAGGCCCAGCGTGGCCGGGCCGTCGGAGACGTCCTGCTCGGTGCCTTCCCCACGGCCGCCCGCGGCATGCTTCCCGCCGCGCTGGCCGAGCTGCGCGAAGCCCACCCCCAACTGCGCGCCAGGATGGAGGAGATGGACCCCGACGAGGGAGTACGGAAGGTGGAGCGCGGTGACATCGACATCGCCGTCGTCCTCGACTGGAACAACAAGCCGCTGCCGCTGCCGGACGGGCTGCACAAGGTCCTGCTCCTCGACGACCCCGCCGATGTCGCGGTGCCCGCCGGGCACCCGCTCGCGGGCCGCGAGGAGGTCACGCTGGAGGACTTCGCCGACGAGGATTGGGTCTCCTGGCCCCGGGGAGAGTTCTGCCACGACTGGCTGCTGTTCACCCTGCGCAGCAAGGGCATCGAACCCCGCATCTCACACATGGCCGACGAGCATCACACCCAGCTCACCCTGGTCGCCGCCGGGCTCGGCGTCGTGATCGCGCCCCGCCTCGGCCGGGGCCCGCTCCCGGACGGGGTCCGCATCATGCCCGTACGGCACACGATGTGCCGCCATGTCCATGCGATCTGGCGGACCGACGCGGACCGCAGGCCCTCGATCAGAGCGGCGGTCGGGGCACTGCTCAAGGCCGGGGCGGCCGTCGCCGGATAGCGCCGCACTACCGGGGCGGCCGCTTGCGGAAGTCCCAGGAGACCACCGTCTCCGGGGACAGCCGCAGCCATGCGTGGCGCCCGTCGTGCGGCATGGCCCGCGCCCCGAAGTACTTGGCGGCGAACAGCCGTTCAGGAGCACCGAGTTCCGGGCATTGCCCGCCGGTGCGCGGCACCTCGCCGACGACGGTGACCGGCCCGGCGAGCTCGGCGCCGCGCAGCTCCCCGTACTCCCGCCCGTCGTCCACCACCACCGCGACGCGGGCATCATGCCGCAGCTGGGCCCAACGCCTGCTGCGCACGAGGGAGTACAGCCACAACGCGTCTCCGTCCCACACAAACCACAGTGGCCCGATGTGCGGACGGCCGTCCCGGTCCACCGTCGCCACCCGGCAGATGCGCTGCCCGGTGAGGAAGGTGCCCAGTTCCTCCTCCGTCATCATGATCCGACGGCCGTTCCGTTGTGTTCCCGCCATCCCCGGGCCTCCTGACTGAATGTCAGAAATGGTGGACCCGGGTCCTCCCCGCCGCAAGGCCGGCCGCCGGCTGCTCAGCCCAGCGTGACGGAGTCGCCGCTCACCGAGATCTTCTCCTGTGACAGCGGCCGGGCGGCCGGTCCATGCCGCACACTGCCGTCCTTGATGTCGAACTTGCTGCCGTGACAGGGGCAGTTGATGGTCCCGCCCGACACGGTCCCGACCAGGCATCCCTGGTGGGTGCACACTGCCGAGAACGCCTTGAACTCGCCCTTCGTCGGCTGGGTCACCACCACCTTCCGACTGGCGAAGACCTTCCCGCCGCCCTCCGGGATGTCCGACGTCCGGGCCAGTGCCCCCTGGGCCGGTGCCTGGCTCTTCGGTGCCCGGCCGGTGGCCGTCGGCTGCTGTGGCGCGGTGCTCTGCTGCGACGCGGTGCTCTCGGGGTGCGTGCTCTTCTCGCCGCCACCCGACCCGCCGCACGCGGAGAGCGCGGCGGCCAGGCCGGCGGCTCCCGCCGTGACGACGGCGGTACGGCGGGTCGCACCCACCCGGGCCGCCCGTGGCGACGAAGACGAAGACGGTGATGAAGATGAAGATGATGAAAGGGTCATGCCCACTCCTCGGATGTACTTGCTGCCGGTCCTGCCGAAGACGGAAGGCCATACGCGACGGCCCGGCCCGGCGTTCAACTCCGTGCGCGGCCATTTTCGCGAGTCCGCGGTCCGCACCGCTGAGCGCCACGCGCCCGAAACACCGTCATCCCCGCAGTAACCTGGGGCGATGCTCCCCGAAGTCATCGCCACCCGGTATGTCACGCCCTTGCGTGAGGGTGGTTCGCTCCCCGGCATCGTCGAGGCCGACGATCTCGGCACCTATGTCATGAAGTTCACCGGAGCCGGACAGGGCCGCAAGACCCTGGTCGCCGAGGTCATCTGCGGGCAGCTGGCCCGACGGCTCGGCCTGCGCGTCCCGGACCTGGTGCGCATCCAGCTGGACCCCGTCATCGGCCGGGGCGAGCCGGACCCGGAGGTACAGGGGCTGCTGAAGGCCAGCGGGGGACTCAACCTCGGCATGGACTTCCTGCCCGGCGCTCTCGGCTTCGACCCGCTCGCCTTCGAGACCGATGCGGCCGAGGCCGGGCGCGTGGTGTGGTTCGACGCCCTCGTCGGCAATGTCGACCGCTCCTGGCGCAACCCCAATCTGCTGGTCTGGCATGGCGCGCTCTGGCTCATCGACCACGGCGCGACCATGATCTGGCACCACAACTGGCCGACCGCACAGGCCGCGGCCGCCCGCGGATACGACGCCTCCGACCATGTCCTGGCCACCTTCGACCCGGACCTCGCCGCCGCCGCGGCCGACCTGGCCCCGCAGGTCACCGAGGAGCTGCTGACCGAGGTCGTGGCCGACGTACCGGACGAATGGCTGGCCGGTGAGCCCGGCTTCGACGCTCCCGACGCCCTGCGCCGGGCCTATGTCGGGGTGCTGCTCGGGCGGGCCACCACCATCGGCGAACGGATCACGGTCGGCGAACGCAGCGGGGAAAAGCCCTCACAGGCGCCGGACTGGGTGCGGGTCAGGCTGAACAGGAAGACCGAGAAGTGATGACGCACAACGGACGCGAAGTCTTTGAATACGCGCTGCTGCGCGTCGTCCCGCGCGTCGAGCGCGGCGAGCAGATCAACGCCGGGGTGGTCGTCTACTGCCAGGCGCGATCCTTTGTCGCGGCCCGGGTCCACCTCGACGAGGCCCGCCTGCTGGCGCTCGACCCGACGGCGGACGTGGCGGGCGTACGGGCCGCGCTGCACGCGGTCGAGGGCGTGTGCGCCGGCGGGGACCGGGCCGGGCAGGCGGCCTGCGACGACGCCGGACGGCGGTTCCGCTGGCTGATCGCACCGCGCAGCACGGTCGTACAGCCCGGACCGGTGCACACCGGCCTGACCGCCGACCCGCAGGGCGAACCGGAGCGCCTGCTCGATCTGCTGGTCAGATGAGGTCGGTGCCCGTGCCATGGGCGTTGACAGCGGATGGCGCGGCTTCTAGCGTCTGATCGGCCAAGCTACTGAGCGGTTGCTCACCTGCGGTTTCCCGGGCGGTGAGCCACCTTCGAGGTGAGGAGAACCTGCATGTCCACCACCGAGCAGCGCGTAGCCCTGGTCACGGGCGCGGCCCGCGGCATCGGCGCCGCGACGGCCGTGCGCCTGGCCGAGGAGGGGCGCGCCGTGGCCGTTCTCGACCTCGACGAGGCGGCCTGCGCGGACACCGTGGAGAAGATCACGGCGGCGGGCGGCAAGGCGCTGGCGGTCGGCTGTGACGTCTCCGACTCCGCCCAGGTGGACACCGCCGTCGCCCGCGTCGCCGCCGGGCTGGGCGCGCCGTTGATCCTGGTCAACAACGCGGGTGTGCTCCGCGACAACCTGCTGTTCAAGATGAGCGACAGTGACTGGGACACCGTCATGAACGTGCATCTGCGCGGCGCGTTCCTGATGTCGCGGGCCTGTCAGAAGCACATGGTGGACGCCGGCTTCGGCCGCATCGTCAACCTCTCCAGCAGCTCGGCCCTCGGCAACCGGGGCCAGGCCAACTACGCCGCCGCCAAGGCCGGGATGCAGGGCTTCACCAAGACGCTCGCCAAGGAGCTCGGCAAGTTCGGCATCACCGCCAACTCCGTGGCGCCGGGCTTTATCGCCACCGATATGACGGCCGCCACCGCCGCCCGGGTCGGCATGGGCTTCGAGGACTTCCAGGCCGCGGCCGCGAGCCAGATCCCGGTGCAGCGGGTCGGGCAGCCCGGGGACATCGCCAACGCCATCGCCTTCTTCACCGGTGAGCAGGCCGGTTTTGTATCCGGCCAGGTCCTGTATGTGGCCGGTGGCCCGCTCAACTGACGGAGGAACACGGACAGATGGCAGCACAGGAGTGGGAGCCGACCGGACGCGTCGCCCTGGTCACGGGCGCCAGCCGGGGGATCGGCCGGGGGATCGCCGAGGCGCTGGTCGCCCGGGGCGACCGGGTGGTCATCACCGGCCGCAATGCGGAGGCCCTTGAGCAGGCGGTCGACAAGCTCGGCACCGACCGGGCGATGGGTGTGCCGGGCAAGGCCCATGACGAGGCCCACCAGGCGGTCGCCGTCGAGCGGGCCATGGAGGCCTTCGGCCGCATCGACTACCTGGTCAACAACGCCGGAACGAATCCGGTGTTCGGCCCGATCGCCGAGGTCGACCTCGGCGTCGTCCGCAAGGTCTTTGAGACCAATGTCGTCTCGGCGCTCGGCTTCGCCCAGCAGGTGTGGCGGGCCTGGCAGAAGGAGAACGGCGGGGCGATCGTCAATATCGCCTCCATCACCGGCCTCGCGGCCTCCCCCCTGGTCGGCGCCTATGGCATGAGCAAGGCCGCCATGGTCAATCTCACCCTGCAGCTCGCCCAGGAGCTGGCACCGGGGGTCAGGGTCAACGCGATCGCCCCCGCCGTGGTGAGGACCAGGTTCGCGGCCGCCCTCTACGAGGGGCGGGAGGCCGAGGCCATGGCGTCCTATCCGCTGGGACGGCTGGGTGAGCCCGAGGACATCGGGGGAGCGGCCGCGTTCCTGCTGTCCGATGCCGCGGGCTGGATCACCGGGCAGACGCTCGTCGTCGACGGGGGGCTCTTTCTGAACGCCGCGTTCTGAGCCCGGACGAGGACCGCGCGGCAAGCGTTGTCAGTGGGCGCCGGTAGGTTCTCTCCCGAGATCGGAACGAACCCCTGGAGGTTGCTGACGTGACCGTCACCGACGTGCTGCCCGAGTCCTGGCTCGGTGTCCTCGGCGAAGAGCTCGAGAAGCCCTACTTCAAGGAGCTCACCGCCTTTGTGGAGGAGGAGCGGGCCAAAGCGCCGGTGTATCCGCCGCGCGGGGAGGTGTTCGCCGCCCTGGAGGCCACCCCTTATGAGCGGGTGAAGGTCCTCATCCTGGGCCAGGACCCCTACCACGGCGCCGGGCAGGGGCACGGCCTGTGCTTCTCGGTCCGGCCCGGGGTCAGGACCCCGCCCTCGCTGCGCAACATCTACAAGGAGATGCGCGAGGAGCTCGGCTATGAGGTGCCGGACAACGGCTTCCTCATGCCCTGGGCCCGGCAGGGCGTCCTGCTGCTCAACGCGGTGCTCACCGTCCGGGGCGGCGAGCCCAACTCCCACAAGGGCAAGGGCTGGGAGAAGTTCACGGACTCCGTCATCCGTGCCGTGGCCGCCCGCCCCGACCCGGCCGTCTTCGTCCTGTGGGGCAACTATGCCCAAAAGAAACTGCCGTTGATCGACGAGGGGCGGCATACCGTCGTCAAGGGCGCCCACCCCTCGCCGCTGTCCGCAAAGAAGTTCTTCGGCAGCCGCCCCTTCACCCAGATCAATGAGGCGGTCTCGGCGCAGGGGCACCAGCCGATCGACTGGCGGATCCCGGACCTGGCCGTCTGACGGCTCAGCCCAGCTGGTGGCCGGGCTTGCGGCCCGCTATGCGGTGGGTGAGGGCTCAACGCCCGTACACCTGGCGGCAGATCCGTGACGCATCGCTGCCCTGCTGCCAGCGGCCATAGGTCTCGCCGAGCCCGCACACGCCCGTACGCGCCGGCGGTGCGGGAGCCGGGCGCCGGGGTTCGGGGGCAGGCCGGGGATCGGCGTGCTGGGCCGGTGGGGGAGGCGCGGGCGCCTGGGGTGGTGGCGCCTCGTGGACCGGCCCGGGCGCGGGCGGCGCCTGGTGGTCCGGTTCCCTGACCGGCTCGGTGCGGTCCGGCACCGGTGCGGCCGGGTGACCCACCGGGGCGGGGGGCTCGGCCGGGGCCGGATCCCCCGCGGCCGGGCTCCGGGACGGCTCCGGCTGCCCGGTCCGCGCCCCGGGGGACGCGGAGTTCGCTTCCGGTGCGGGCTCCCGCCCGGTACCGGTCAGGGACTCGCGCGCGGGACGCTGACCGATGCGCGGTCCGGTCACCCGGGAGGCGGCGGGACCGGCGGGCGGGGGAGCGTGCGAGGAGAGGGCGACACAGCCGACGGCGGACGTCATGGTCACCACCACCAGGGCCGCCACTGCGGGCATACGGTGCACCCGCCCAACCATGCGGCAGCGAACGCGCGTTGGGAACTCCCCGCAGGGGTGACGTGGAATCCCCGCCACTGCTGCGCGCCGTCCACCACCCGGTTCACTCTCCGGTCGCGCCGTCGATCCGTTCGCGCAGCAGATCGGCGTGACCGTTGTGCCGCGCATACTCCTCGATCATGTGGACGTAGATATAGCGCAGATCGTAGGAGGCGCCGTTCCGCGGCCGGCCGAGGCCTATGTGGTCCAGCGGCCTCCCGGCCGCCGCCTCCCGGGCCGCGGCGATCTCCTCGTCATCGCCCGGGAGGCGCGCCATCCCTTTTGCGGCCCGGGACCGGCCGGGAGTCCGTCGTACGCCCACACGTATGCTGCCCCCAAGCGACACATCCGAGGAGGATCAGTGAAGATCGGTTGCATTGGGCTCGGGGACATCGCGCAGAAGGCGTATCTGCCCGTCCTCATGTCCCTGCCGGGTCTTGAGCCGCATCTTCAGACCCGCACCCCGGCCACTCTGCACCGGGTCGCGGAGGCCCACCGGGTGCCGGAGGCACACCGTCACACCGACCTCGACTCGCTGCTCTCGGCCGGTGTCGACGCGGCGTTCGTCCATGCGCCGACCGCCGCGCACCCCGAGATCGTCACCCGCCTGCTGGAGGCGGGAGTACCCGTCTATGTGGACAAGCCCCTGGCCCGTGACCTCGCCGAGAGCGAGCGGCTGGTCCAACTGGCCCGGCGGCGGCGGGTCTCGCTGACCGTCGGCTTCAACCGCCGCCATGCCCCCGGCTATCTGCAGTGCCAGGATCATCCGCGCGACCTGATCCTGATGCAGAAGAACCGGGTCGGCCTCGCCGAGACTCCGCGGTCCCTGGTGTTCGACGACTTCATCCATGTCGTCGACACGCTGCGGTTCCTGGCGCCGGGCCCCATCGGCCACCGGGATGTGCGGGCCAGGGCCCGGGAGGGGCTCGCCCACCATGTGGTGCTGCAGCTCTCCGGCGACGGATTCACCGCCGTGGGCATCATGAACCGGATGAGCGGCTCCACCGAGGAGATCCTGGAGGTCTCGGGCCAGGACTCCAAGCGGCAGGTCCTCAACCTGGCCGATGTGGTGGACCACAAGGGTCAGCCGACCGTCCGCCGGCGCGGCGACTGGGTGCCGGTGGCCCGGCAGCGCGGCATCGAGCAGTCCGTCCGGGCCTTCCTCACTGCGGTCGGGGAAGGCCGGACACTGGACGCCGAAGACGCCCTGCGCACCCATGAACTGTGCGAGTGGATCGTCAACGAGGTGGAGCGGCAGGCCTCTTGACGAACCGTCGGGTGGACTCGGCGACACCCCACCCGGCGAGCGCGGCCAGGGAGCCGTAGACGGCCCAGTCGCCGGTCCGTACATAGGGACTGGTTCCCCGGGCCAGCGGTACCTCATAGACGGCGGACGCGCTGCGGCCGGTGCCCAGCCGGCTGCCGACCATCCGGCCCCGCGGGTCGGCCACCGTGCTCACGCCGGTCAGGGTGGCGTGCACCATCGGCCGCCAGGTCTCGGCGGCCCGCAGCGCCGCCAGCGAGGCATGCTGGCCGGGTGCCCAACTGTGCTGGAAGGTGGCGGTCGAGGACTGGGCGACCAGCACCTGGGCGCCCATCCGGGCGAGTTGCCTGCTCATATCGGGAAAGGCCGATTCAAAGCACACCAGCGGACCGACGCGCAGACCCGCACCGCTCCCGGCGGGCAACCGCATCACCACCTGCCGGGTCCCGCGCTTGCGGTCCTCGCCCGCCGCCTTGCCCACCGAGGTGGCCCAGCCCAGCACCGAACGCGCCGGTACGTATTCGCCGAACGGCACCAGCCGCATCTTGTCGTAGCGGTCCCCGGTCGGCCCGTCCGGTCCGACCAGCACCGAACTCTTGAAGATCCCCCGCTGGTCCGGGCGCCGGGCGTCGACATTGACCAGCAGATCCGCACCGACCGTACGGGACAGCGCGGCCAGCCGCGCGCGCAGGTCGGGCCGCTGTCCCAGATCCGAGCCGACGCCGCTCTCGCCCCACACCACCAAGTTCACCCGCCGCCCGGCCAGTTCACGGGTGAGCGCCTCCTCACGGTCGAAGCGCCGCCGTACACTGTCGCTCCCGCCGAGCACTCCGGGCTGGACGAGCGCGATCCGCGCCGTGCCCGCGGACCGCGGCAGTGGCGCCCAAAGCCACACCCCGGCCACCACCGCCGCACAGACGAGCAGGGCGGAGAGCGCGGTGCTCCGCCCCCGAGGCACCGAAATCAGCACGGCCAGCGCGGTGTTGACGGCGACCAGCAGAAAGCTCACCAGCCAGATGCCTCCGACCGAGGCGAGCCGCAGCGCGGGCGGGACCTGCCACTGGCTCGCGCCCAACAGCCCCCAGGGGCCGCCCAGATACTCCCAGGAGCGGACGAGTTCCACCGTCAGCCAGCCCGACGGCACCAGGACCAGCGCCGCCGCGACCCGGCCGGGCCCCGGGGAACCGCCCAGCAGCCGTCGTACCAGGAGGCCCCAGGGAGCCCACAACAGCCCCAGCAGCGCGGCCAGTACCAGGATGAAGACATGCAGGCTCGGTAGCAGCCAGTGGTGCACCGCGAGCAGGAACCCGGCGCCGCCCAGCCAGCCCTCCAGTGCCGCACGGCGGTTGGCGGCGGCCGAGCGCACCAGCAGCAGCCAGGGCACCAGGGCCACCGGGGCCAGCCACCACAGCGACGGCTCGGGAAAGGCCAGCGCGGGCAGCGCACCCAGGACAGGCGCCGCGATGACCCGCCTCCGTGCAGCGGCGGAGAACAACCCCCGCCGCCCCGGCCGCGATTCCTCCACCATGCGCCGCTCCCTCGTTCCGGACCCGCTCCCGCCCCGCTTCGGGCGGACACCAGTGTGCGGCAGGTGTCGGATCGAGCACAGAGTGCGACGGCAGCGACACGCTGGGATCCGGGGCAATGGGAGGACGCCGTGAAAGGGCGCATGCACAGAAGTGGTAGCGCCCCCTTCGATCGCCAGCACACCATACGCGCGAGCGGGATCCAGCCATATGCGGCGGGTCCGGATATCGGTCGGTGGGGAGTCCAAAACCCCGACAACGGCGTGCAATTTTCAGCCTTTCCGGTCGCTACGTAATGCAATAACGCCTCAATTTGGTCTAAAGTGAAGTGAAATGATCCCGACGATGCACGCCAGAAAGGCGCACGGCGGTACGTAACGTGGGTTATCGGCGGTAGGCCGTGGGCAGGTACCGGGCAAAACTGGACAGTAATGCTGGTCGTCTGTTGCCGGGGGGCGGCGTGACTCGCACGTGTGATCAAACAGCAATCCAGTTGCCGCCGGGGGCCGATGAGGTGGCCTTCCGAACCCGACTTCCCCGTCCATCTGTCCACCGACAGCCGATGTCTCGGAGGGATCCCATGGACAACCTTGTTGCAGAGGTGACCACTGCTTCGGATGCGGTGTGTGATGAGCCCCCGGTGCCCTCGTACTACTCCCGGAAGACCGCGGACATCCTGCACAAGTACGGCCCCGGGCCCCGAATCCACTTCCATGTGGGGATGTTCGAGGCGGGCGCCACCCCGAACACCACGGTCTCCCAACGGGTCATCAGAGACCGGCTCCGGGCATCACAGGAGGCGGCACTCGACTGCGCCGCCCACAGCTGGGGGGTGCCCGAGAACCCGCCCGCCCAGCTCTTCGACATCGGCTGCGGCCTGGGCGGCGGGTCCATCTACTGGGCCCAGGAATACGGTTGCACGGTCACCGCCATCACGGTCACCGCGAAACACGTCCCCGTGATGGCCGACCTGGTCCGGCAGGCGGGGGTGGAGGATCAGGTCACCCCGGTCCTCGGGGACATCCACGACCTGTGCGAGGAACGCACCTACGACGCCGCGGTGGCGATCGAGAGCTCCGGATACATGGATCGCGAGCGGCTGTTCACCGTGGTCGCCAAGGCGCTCAAGCCCGGTGGCTGGTTCGGCATCCAGGAGCACTTCCTGTGCCGCCCCGAGTGGACGGCGTTTATCGACGGGTACTACAAGACCCGCCTGGGAACGTTCGCGGAGTACATCGCGGCCGCCCGCTCGGCCGGCTTCGAACTGGAGCAGGACGAGGACATCACCGACCGCGTGGCGGAGTTCTGGGTCCAGTCCATGGCCTGGTCCACGGCGGAACTGGACCGGATGGAGCGCACCGACGCGGTGTCCCCGATCGCCCGTGACCGGCTGCTGGAATCCGCGCTCACCCATGGGAAGTTGTTCCGGGTGTGGCGGGATCATGCCATCGAGACACGGCTGTTGCTCTTCCGGCTGGAAGGCAGGTGACCATGGCCGCACCGGTCACCGAGACCGCACCCCGTCCCTCGGCGCTGGGCCGGCGGCTGCCGCCCTTCTACTGCCCGATCGAGGCCGCGGTCCACCCGCGCGTCCGACAGCTGGAGCAGCGTGCCATCGACTGGCTGGACCGGACCGGCATCTTCGGCAACGCCACCGAACGGGCCTGGAGCATCGCGACCCACAGCACCGACTTCAGCTGCCGGATGATTCCCCATGGACACGATGAACCCCTGCTGCTGTTCATCGAGTGGAACCACTGGGCGTTCGCCCTCGACGACATCGTGCACGACACCGGGGCCGCCGACGTCCAGACCGCGCGCATCGTCGACCTCAACGCCCGGATCTCCCGCTGTCTCGAGGCGCCGGGATCGGCCATGCTCGGCAGCACTCCCTTCGATGCCGCGCTGGAGGACCTCGCGGCCCGGACCCGGGCCCTGGCCACGCCGGTTCAGCTGCGCCGGGTGGCCGAGGGGATGCGTGACTGGCTGTTCGGCGCGGCCTGGCAGGTCAGCAATGTCGAGCGCGGGGTCATGCCCACCCTGTCGGACTATGTCGCCCTGCGGCCCTCCATCAACGGCACCCGCTTCTCACTGTCGTGGAGCGAGGTGGCGAGCGGCATCGAGGTACCGGACAGCGAGTTGTACTCCGCTCCCGTCCAAGCCCTCACCGAGGCCGCCGGGTTCATCGTGAGCTGCGACAACGACCTGTTCTCCTATGCCAAGGAGGACGACCAGGAAACCACCGACCAGAACATCGTCAATGTGCTCGCCCATCACCAGGGCAGCTCCCCGGGGCAGGCGCTCAGCCACGCCCTGGCCGTACGGGACCGGGCCATGACGCTCTTCCTGACCCTGCGCGACCAGGTGGCCCGGGATGCCGGTGCGGATCTGCGCCGCTATCTGGAGTCCCTGGGGCACTACATCGCCGGCTGCATCCGGTGGATGAACGCTGCCCCCCGCTACGCCAGCCCCCGGAACCGGCACAAGCTCCCGGTGCCAGGGGCGACTTACGGCATCACCTGGCGGGACACGCCCAGCGACCCCGACACCCGTCCGCTGCCCATACCGGCCGCGGCCTGGTGGTGGGATCAGCTCGACGCCCTGCCCGCTCAGCGCCTGCCCAGCCAGCGGGTCAGCGACCTCCACCAGGTGGTCCGCGGGCGGGCCGACGGCGGCGGCGCGGGAACCGCCGTGGGGGGCTGAGGCTCGCCGGGGACCTGTGCCACCGGCATCGGTGCTTCGGGCAGCGCGGGGGGTGCGGGCGGCAGCGGTGCCTGGGCGGTGAACTCCACCGGCAGTTCGACGAGATGGCGGGACATCAGGGACGAGACCCAGTTCAGCTCGGACTCGGTGACCGCCATCCGGACGTCGGGCAGCCGGTTCATCAGCGCGTCGATGCCGGTGTCCGCGATGGCGCGGCCGATGTCCTGGCCGGGGCACTCATGTGCGCCCCCGCTGAAGGCGAGGTGGGAGCGGTTGCCATGGACGGGGGCGGTCGGGTCGGGCCGGATCGCCGAGTCCACATTGGCCGCCGCGAGCCCGAGCACCAGGGCGTCCCCGGCCTTGATCTGCTGCCCGGCGAGCTCGGTGTCCTGGGTCGCCCAGCGCCCGAGGATGGTGGTGAACGGCGGCTCGTCCCAGAGCGTCTGCTCGACGGCGTCCGGCAGGGTCATGTGGCCGCCGGCCAGATTGGCGCGGCAACGGGGGTCGGTCAGCACCATGCGCAGGGTGTTCGCGATGAGGTTCGCGGTGGTTTCGAACGCCGCGATGAGCACCAGGCGCAGATGCTGCTGCACCTCGTCGTCGGAGAGCTCGGCCGGATGCTCCAGCAGCCAGCTGGTGAAGTCCGGGCCCGGGTCGGCGTGTTTGCGGGCGACCGTCTTGCGCAGCACTTCCTGTACGTATTCATTGCTGGCGACCGCGGTCTCGGTGCCCTTGATCATGTCGCGGGCGGCCTGGACCAGCTGGGGGCCGTACTCCTCCGGCATGCCCAGCAGCTGGGTCATCACCAGCATGGGGAGCGGCTCGGCGAAGGCATGCACCAGGTCGGTGCTTCCGGAGGCGCAGAAGTCGTCGACCAGCTGGTTGGCGAAGCGTGTGATGTGACGGCGGACACCACGGCGGTCGAAGCGCCCCAGGGCGTCGTTGATGGCGTCGCGCCACCGCTCGTGCACCTGGCCGTCCGCGAACGCGCAGATGGGCTGCCAGGCGGTGATGGGGGCCAGCGGATGCTCCATGGTGAGCTTGCCCTCGCGCGCGGCGTGCCAGATCCGCGAATCACGGGAGAACCGTGAGGGGGTGCGGGTGACGTCGAGGTTCTCCCGGTAGCCGAGGACCAGCCAGGCGGGCAGGTCGCCGTGCAGCAGCACGGGCGCCACCGCGCCGTGCCGCTCGCGCAGTTGCTCGTACAGTCCCATGGGGTCGGCCTCCGCGACGGGCCCGTACAGCCGGGCGACACCGCCGGTGCCATAGGCGTGGGCGGGGCACTGCGGGGGAGCGGCCAGCGCGGAGTCGGCGCGGGAGTGCTCGTCGGGTGGGGTCACTGTGGCTCCGGGGTCTTGTGTGCGAGGTCGTACAGGTAGCGCATGAGGGTCATCAGGGCGTCCCGGCAGGAGGCCCGGTCGCGGGCGTCGCACGCGAAGATGGGTACGGAGTCGGGCAGGTCCATGGCCGCCCGTAGCTCGGCGACCGGGTGGACGGGGGCTCCGGGGAAGGAGTTGACGGCGACGACGAAGGGCACCCCGCGCTCCTCCAGGATGCCGACGACCTCGTAACTCACCTCCAGACGGCGGGTGTCGAGCAGGACCACCGCGCCCAGCGCCCCCTCGAAGAGGCCGTCCCACAGGAACCAGAAGCGCTCCTGGCCGGGGGTGCCGAACAGATACAGCACCAGCTGCTCGTTGATGCTGATGCGGCCGAAGTCCATGGCCACGGTGGTTTCGATCTTGTGCTCGACCCCGACGAGGTCGTCCACGCCGACTCCCGCCTGGGTCATGGTCTCCTCGGTGGTCAGCGGTCTGATCTCGCTCACCGTGCCGACCAGGGTCGTCTTGCCCACACCGAAGCCGCCGACGATCACCACCTTGACGGCGGCCGCCGCGGTGGCCGGAAGGGTGTCCTCCCTCCTGGGGCCAGCGTGTGAGTCAGAGGTTTTGTAGTCCATGCATCACCGCCTCCAGGAGGCTTACGTCAGGGAGCGCAGCAATCGGGACCGGGGGCCTGGCTTCCACATGACCACGCGTGAGCAGGTCGGTGAGCAGGACGGTCACTGTGCTGACGGGCAGCGTGAGATAGGCGGATATCTCGGCCACGGAGAGCGGATAGTCGCACATGCGCACGATGGTGCTGTGCTCCGGCTGCAAGCCGGGGTCCGTCTCGGACCGGGCGACGATCAACGTCACCAGGTCGAGTCTGGTCGGCTTGTCGGCATCGCCGCAGCCGTTGGTGACGATGTACAACCGGTCCGGATTGCCGGGATCCCATGCCCTTTCGGGTTTGCTCATGCCACCGGCCCGCTGACCCGCGGCGGACTGGTGAGGTGCTCGCCGATGCGGGCCACGAGGTCGCGCATCCGCTGGCCCATCAGCCCGGCGTCCACGTCGTCGTCGGCCAGTACCGCCAGATACGCTCCCGCGCCGGCCGCCATCAGATAGAAGAAGCCGCCGTCGACTTCGATCACCACCAGGCGCATCTGCCCGTCGCCCTGCGGGAATTCGGCAGCCACCGCCGTGGACAGGCTCTGCAGTCCCGCACAGGCGGCGGCCAGGCGGTCGGCGGCGTCCGCGTCCGTGCCGTGCTGAGCCATGCGCAGGCCGTCCGAGGACAGCACGATCACGTGGCGGGTCTGAGGAACGCTGGATGCCAGATCCTTGAGCATCCAGTCCATGTTGAACCGCTGCTGCGTCACTTGGCTACTCTTTCTCGTCTGACGATTCATCACTGGTCGGCCCGCGGTCGGCAGTCGGCGTCTCGCCCTTGAGGGCGCTGGTGAAGGCTGCCAGCCACATTCCCGGTTGGGTGGGCTCGGATGCCGGGGGTTGCCGGCGCGGGCTGTCCGCCGGGGCCACCGCGGCGGCCCGCGCGGCCATGCCCAGCGCGCGCCGACGGCGCTGCGGAAGGCCGCCGGGGGTGTGCGACCCCGCGGCCGGG
Organism: Streptomyces xingningensis; assembly: GCF_054957865.1. Classification (NCBI taxonomy): domain Bacteria; kingdom Bacillati; phylum Actinomycetota; class Actinomycetes; order Kitasatosporales; family Streptomycetaceae; genus Streptomyces; species Streptomyces xingningensis. The sequence continues at coordinate 50,771 of NZ_JBDJPF010000023.1, read as the reverse complement.
GTCTCGAGTGGTGGGGGCTCCGGAAGCGGTCGGCCGGGCTTCTTCCTGACCTTGGGCGGGGGCAGGGTGGCGGCCCGGGCGATCTCGCCGCCCGGAGTGGCGCTCGCCGTGATGAGGTGCGGCGGGATGATCAGGACCGCGCGCACACCGCCGTACACCGAGGGCCGCAGGGAGACCCGGAACTGGTAGGTCCTGGCGAGCCGGCTGACCACGGCCAGGCCGAGCCGCGGGGTTTCGCCCAGGTCGTTGAGGTCGAGGCCGCGGTCGGCCAGTTCGAGCATCGCCTCGGTGCGGCGGCGGGTCTCCTCGGTCAGGCCGACGCCGGCGTCCTCGATCTCGATGGCCACCCCCGACTGGATCTCCACCGCGGTCAGATGCACCCGCGTCTCCGGCGGTGAGTACCGGGTCGCGTTGTCCAGCAGCTCCGCCGCCGCGTGGATCACCGGCTCGACCCCGGGGCCGGTGACGGCGACGTCCGCGACCGAATGCAGGTCCACCCGGCGGTAGTCCATGATCCGGGACATGGCGCCGCGCAGCACGTTGTAGAGGGGCACCGGGTTCTTCCACTGGCGTCCGGGCCGGGAGCCGCCCAGCACGGCGATGCTGTCGGCGAGCCGGCCGATCAGCGCCGTGCCGTGGTCCAGGTGGAGCAGGTCGCCGAAGAAGTCGGGGTGGTTGCCGTGCCGGTCCTCCATCTCCCGGAGGTCGGTGGCCTGTTGGTGGACGATCGCCTGGACCCGCCGGGCGATGTTGACGAACGCGCGGTGCGCGGAGTCGCGCAGCCCCTCCTCGGCCTGCACCGCTTCGACCACCGAGCGCAGGACGGACCGGTGCTCGGCGGCGAAGAGCACGTCGGGGGAGGGGGCCGGTGCGACCTCGCGCAGCACCTCGTCGGCGGAGGCGCCCTGCTGGAGCATCCGCACCGCGGTGGGCAGCAGCACTCCGGCCAACCGCTGGGTCTCTGCCTCTTGTTGGGCGATCCGCCTGCGGAGCGCGGCCTCCTGATCGGTGCACCGCCGCCGGAGTCCGCTGATCACCCGTCCGCGCCGGACCGCCTCCGACGAGGTGATGGCCACCGCCACGGTCGCCACCGTCCCGCACCAGGCCGTCGGGGTGCGGACCTGGACGGGTGCGAGGAAGGCCGCGGTTGCGGTGCAGACGGCCAGCACAACAGGAGGGACCAGCCATATGAGAGTGGAGGTGGGCCGCCTGACTCGGGGTGACGATCCGGTACCAGCCATCGAGGTCCTCGGGGTTCGGAAAATAGTCGGGGGCGACATGGGAATGGGTGCCGTCGGCAGGCAAGGGAAGAACGACGGCGTGGAGTTCTCCGGTCGCGTCGGCACGGCGGTGGCGACAGCATGCCGCAGTCGCCACGACCCGCTGCGCGAGATGGAGCGTAGCCTGTCGCGCGCTGTTCCGGCGTGATGTTGTCATATTCGCGGAAAGCGCTGACAAGCGAATTCGAAAGGCGTCACAATGCCCCCGAGACCTGATTCTCGAAAGAATTTTTGAGTGTTATGGATGCGCGTTCGGAATGATCTACGGGTCATGCTCACGAGTGGTCTGTCCGGCGAACCCTGCCCCGGCGGCCGCACCCGGGGCTAGGCTCGCTCCACCACACTCATCCGGGAGACTCCGGGAGACACTGCCATGACGGGGCAACAGCACGAACACCGCCCGCACTCCGCCCTGTTCGAGCGTGAGCAGGAGATCGTCGCAGCGGCACAGGCGGTGGACGCCTTGTGCGGCCGAGGAGCCGACGAAGAGCCCGGCCTGGGCGGGTTGCTGCTCTACAACGGCGAAGCGGGCGTCGGCAAAACGGCGTTGCTCGGCGAGCTGCGCCGGCTGGTCGCCGAGCGAGGCGGCTGTACGGTGCTGTCCGCGCGGGGCACCGAGCAGTCCGAGGCCGTACCGTTCCATGTGGTACGGCAGTTGCTGCAGCCCGCGCTCGCTCCCCTGGAGGAGGAGCAGCGGCGGCACATGCTCGGTGCCTGGTACGACATCGCCGGGCCGGCCCTGGGCATCACACCGCCGGTGGGGTCGCAGGCCGACCCCCAGGGCGTGCGGGACGGACTCGACTGGCTGGTCACCCGGTTCGCGATGGCACAGGAGCCGCTGGTCCTGATCGTCGACGACGCCCAGTGGGGCGACGCGGCCTCGCTCGCCTGGCTCTCGTCGTTCGCCGGGCGGCTGGCGGACCTGCCGATCCTGCTGGCGGTCGCCTACCGTCCGGACGAACTCCCGGACCACTCACCGGGGTTCCGGGAGCTGGTCGCGGGCCGCGGCAACCGGCCGGTGACCCTGCGCCCGCTGACCCCGGGCGCGGTGGCCGAGCTGGTGCGGACGACCCTGGCCCGGCGGGCCGACGATCCCTTCTGCCGGGAGGTCTGGGCCGTCACCGGCGGAAACCCCTATGAGGCCGTCGAGTTGATCGCCAAGGCCCGGGACCGGCGGCTGGAGCCGCTGGAGGAGTCCGCCGCGCTGCTGCGCGAGCTCGGCGCCGCCGCGCGCGGCAGTGGTCTGGTCGCCCGGCTGGAGCGGCTGGGCAATCCCGCCACCCGGTTCGCCTGGGGCGCGTCCGTGCTCGGCAGCGAGATCACCCCACGGCTGGCCGCCATGCTCGCCGGAATGACCCCGGCGGAGGGCCTCGTCTGCGCGGACCGGTTGCGGGAGGCCCGCATCCTCACCGGCGCCTCGGTCCTGGAGTTCGTCCACCCGCTGATCGCCACCGCCGTCTACCAGGCGATTCCGGCCGCGACCCGCACCGCGATGCACGGGCTGGCGGCCTGGGCGGTCGCCAACGCCGGCCAGGGCGTCGCCGTTGCGTCGCGGCACCTGCTGGAGGTCCACCCCGACGGCGACCCGGATCTCGTGCGGCACATGCGCGCCGCGGCCCGCGAACACCTGGCCGTCGGCGCGCCGGAGGCCGCTCAGCGCTGTCTCGAGCGGGCGCTCGCCGAACCGCCGCCGGAGGAGGAGCGGGCGGAAGTCCTCTTCGAGCTGGGCTGTTCGGCGCTGCTCACCTCGCCGCCGACCACCATCAACCACCTGCGGTCCGCCCTTGAGCTGCCCGGGCTTCCCAGGGAGTTGCGTGTCGACGCCACCTACCGGCTCTCCCAGGCCTACGCACACAACAACCAACTCGGGGAAGCGGCCAAGGTGGTGGCCGAGCACGCCGTCCGCACGCCGAACGGGCCGGGCCGGATGCGGCTCCAGGCGGCGCACTTCCTATGGAAGGGGATCCAGCTCGAGGAGGAGGGCTCCCAGGAGCGGTCCCGTCAGATCGCGGAACTCGCCGACCACTTGGAGGGCCGGGACAACGCCGAGCGGGCCCTGCTCGCCCTTCGCGCCTTCGACGGCATGATCCGCGGTGAAAACGCCTTGCAGGTGGTCGAGTTTGCGGACCGGGTGCTCGAGGACGGCCGGTTCTCCGAAGGCCTGGGCTGGACCAATACCGAGTGGGGCTTTGAACTCCCCAGTATCGTCGGCATCACCTACGCCTATGCCGACCGGCTCGACTGCGCGGAATCGCTCTTCGAGGAGGCGGTGCGGGAGTTCGAGATCTCCGGCTGGCGCGGCGGCCATCTCGCCTTCGCCCATGATTACCTCGGCTTGGTCCATCGCAGGCGCGGTGACCTGGTGCTGGCCGAGAAGTTCCTGCGCGAGGGGCTGCGGCTGGCCGACCGGCTGGGTCCCGGAGTGCCCATCCAGTGGGACGGCACCTGTCTGCTCGTCGAGACCCTGCTGGCCCGCGGCCACCTGGAAGAGGCCCAGATCGTGGCGGAGAAGTACTCCTTCGGTCCGCCCTATCCACCGGCCATGGTGATGCCCGACGCAGTCTGTGTGGTGGGTCGGCTGCTGCTCGCGCTCGGCCGCACCAAGGAGGCCGTGGTCGAGCTCGAGGCCGCGGGCCACCGGCTGGGCGAGCGCGGGCGGCACAATACGCTGTGGGCACCCTGGGCCCTGGATCTGGCCCCCGCCATCGCCCCCGAGGAGCCCGAGCGGGCCCAGGCGCTGGCCGCCCAGGCCGTTCGGTACGCCGTGCGGTTCGGCACCGACTCCGCCATCGGCGAGGCCCTGCGCCGGGTGGCGCCGCTCGCCGAACCGGCCGAGGCGCTCACCAAGCTGGGCCAGGCGGTCGAGCATCTGCGCAGGTCCCCGTGCCGCTATGAGTATGCCGCGGCCCTGGTGGACCACGGCACCGCGCTGCGCAAGGCCGGCCGCACCGAGGAGGCGGCCGCCCGGCTGCGGGCGGGGCTGGAGATCGCCGAGCGGTGCGGAGCCGATGGGCTCGCGGGGGTCGCCCGGGCGGAAGCCACGATCGTGGGGTGCGGGGAGTAGGGCGCCTCTGGTCCGCCGAATGTCCCGCGCCGGGATGCGATCACCGTTCGACCGGGGTCCGATGGAGGAAACCCGGAGGTGTGGGACGCCATGGCGCATGCGGTCTGGAGCGGGGCCCTGTCATTCGGGCTGGTCGCCATTCCCGTCCAGCTGTTCTCGGCCACCGAGAGCCACACGATCCGCTTCAACCAGCTCCAGCGCGGCACCTCCGACCGAGTGCGCAACAAGCGGGTGAACGAGCGCACCGGTGAGGAAGTCCCCCTGGCCGAGATCGTCAAGGGTTACGACCTGGGGGACGACTATGTCGTGGTGGAACCCGGCGAGCTGGACGAGATCGCCCCGGGCCGGTCCAGGACCCTGGAGATCACCGGCTTTGTCGGTCTGGACGCGGTCGATCCGATCTTCTTCGACAAGACCTACTACCTCGGCCCGAAGAACACCGAATACACCAAGGTCTATGCACTGCTGCACGAGGCGTTGCGGCGGTCCGGCAAGGCCGGAATCGCCACCATCGTCATGCGGAACCGTGAATATCTGGTGGCGGTGAAACCCGAGGGCGACATCCTGACGCTGCACACCCTGCACTGGGCCGATGAGATCCGGGATCCCCGCACCGAGATCGGCAATCTGCCGGAACGGGGAAAGGTCGCCGAGCGCGAACTGCGGACGGCGGTACAACTGGTCGAGGCGCTGAGCGTCGACTGGGAGCCGGAGGCCTATCACGACACCTACCGGGAGAAGGTGCTCGAGCTCGTCCAGGCCAAGCGCAGTGGGGCGACGGTGGAGAAGGGCAGGCCGCCGCCGCGCTCCACGAATGTCATCGATCTGATGGGGGCCCTGCAGGCCAGCATCGACAAGGCCAAGTCCGGCAGCGGACGCGCGGAGGCGACGGAGGCCGGGCCGCCCGCGAAGCCCACCGAACTCAAGAAGCCCACAGAACTCAAGAAGGCGGCCGAAAGGCGGCGTTCCGGACAGACGGCGGAGCTCGAGGGCCTGACCAAGACCGAGCTCCATCGGCGGGCGGCCGACGCGGACATCCCCGGCCGGTCCACCATGAGCCGCGAAGAACTGGTCACGGCGCTCTCGGCGGTGAGCGCGCGGCGCCGGAAGCGGGCATCCTGAGTGGGAGGCCAGGTGGTGGAGGTCGAGGGCCACCGGCTGTCCCTGTCCCATCTGGAGCGGGTGCTCTTTCCCGCCTCGGGGCACACCAAGGCGCAGGTGCTGCGCTATTACGCCGGTATCGCCCCGGTGATGCTGCCGCACATCGGCGGGCGCCCGGCCTCGTTCGTCCGCGCGCCCGAGGGGCCCGCGGGCCGGCGCTGGGTCGCCAAGAATCCGCCTCCCGGCGCGCCCGCCTGGGTGCCCCGGGTACCGGTGGAGCACCGGACGGGCATCACCGAGCAGGTCGTGATCGACTCCACGGCGGCGCTGGTGGCGATGGCCAACCTCGGCGCGTACGAGGTGCACGTCCCGCAGTGGACGGCGGCCGCCGGCCGCGACCGGCACGACCGCCTCGTCCTCGACCTGGATCCCGGGCCCGGCACCGACCTGGTCGTCTGCTGTCGTGTCGCCCAGCGATTGCGCCGGCTGCTGGACGACGACGGGCTCACCGGATACCCCGTCGTCTCGGGTGCCAAGGGGCTGCATCTGTACGCACCCATCGACCCCGCGCCGGGCAAGGCGGTCAGCGGCTATGCCAAGGAGCTGGCCGCCCGGATGATGGGCGAGCACCCCGGCCTGGTGGTGGTCTCGATGACCCGCCTCGAACGCCGCGGCAGGGTGCTCATCGACTGGAGCCAGAACGCCGACGCGAAGACCACCGCCGCCCCCTACACCGTGCGCCTGCGCGATCGTCCCGGGGTGGCCGCACCGGTCACCTGGGACGAGGTCGCCGACTGCCGGGACCCCGATGACCTCGCCTTCGGCCCGGAGCAGGTACTCGAACGCGTCGCCGAACGGGGGGACTTGCTGGTGCCGTTGCTGGGCGAGGCATGCCGGGGACGGGTGCCGTGAGGTGGCCTGGGGGGTGTCCGGTGGGTCACCGCTGAGCCACCTCTCCGGGTATCTACCTCACCGCTAAGTCAGCTGGCTAGGCTGAGGGCATGGCGGATCATGTGGACCGGGTGCTGAAGCAGTGGGCCGAGGAGCGTCCCGGCCTCGATGTCTCACCGATGGCAGTGATCGGGCGCCTGAAGCGCGCCATGCGGCTGATCGAGGCCGAGCTCAGCCGTACCTACCGTGCGCACGGGCTCGATGCCGCCTCGTTCGACGTCCTGATGACCCTGCGGCGCAGCGGGCCGCCACACAGCCTGACCCCCACCGAACTGAAGCGGTCGGCGATGGTGACCTCCGGGGCCATCACCCAGCGCCTGGACCGGATGGAGGGACGTGGCCTGGTGGCACGCGCCTCCAACAGATCGGACGGCCGAAGCGTGCGGGTGGGGCTCACCGAGGAGGGGCGGGCGCTGGTCGACCGGGCGCTGCCCGATCATCTCGCCACCGGACACCGGCTGCTCGCCGCGCTCACCGGGGATCGGCACGACGTCCTCGCCGACACCCTCCGGCAGCTCCTGGAGTCGCTGGGCGACACCGACACCGTGGACTGAGCCGCTCGCGCCGCGGTGCGGAATGCGCCGGTTCCCCGCTGCTCACCGGCGCAGGGCGGTGGGCGGCAGGAACTCGCGCTCCAGGGTGCGGTGCCACCAGGCCCCGGTGCTGCGCAGCTCCTGCCAGGTGGTGAAGCGGTAGAGGTAGAGCCGGGCGCGCACATGAGTGGGCGGAGTGCCGGGGAAGGGGTTGTGCCGCAGCAGCCGCAGGGTCGCGGGATCATTGCGGAGCAGCCGCTCGACGAAGGGACCGAACCAGTCGCGGGCATAGGCCGGGGAGATCCCGGCGAACCACATCAGCCAGTCCAGCCGCAGGTGGTAGGGGGCGAACTGGCGGGGCCGACGGCGGGGATCGCCCGGCTTGCCCTTGAAGTCGTACTCCTGCCATGTCGTCCGGGCGGTGATCCTGGACTCATCGGTGCCCTCGATGACGACCTCATGCCGGGAGCGGTTGATGCTGCCAAACGCCCCATAGGTGTTGACCAGGTGAAACGCATTGAAGGACATATTCATCCGCTGCTGTGCGGAGATCAGGTTGCGCACCGGCCACCAGCTCAGTACGGCCACCAGCACGGTGACGGCGATGACCAGGCCCTCGTACCAGACGGGCGGTGCGGCGGCCGGTGCGTGGTGCGGCAGGGAGAACAGCTCCGCCGCGGCCGCACCGTCCACCGCGGAGAGGGCGAGGACGATCGTCAGCCAGTTCAGCCAGGAGAAGTTGCCGGAGGCGACGAGCCAGAGCTGGGTGAGGATGATCAGCCCCGCGGCGACGCTCGCCACCGGCTGCGGCGCGCCCAGGCCGAGCGGGACCACCAGCTGGGCGATGTGGTTGGCCGCGACCTCGACGCGGTGCAGGGGCTTCGGCAGCCGGTGGAAGAACCAGCTCAGCGGGCCCGGCATGGGCTGGGTCTCGTGGTGGTAGTACAGACAGGTCAGATCGCGCCAGCAGCGGTCCCCGCGCAACTTGATCAGCCCCGCCCCGAACTCGACGCGGAAGACCAGCCAGCGCATCAGCCACAGCACCAGCACGGGCGGGCCGGTGCGGGCATTGCCGAGGAAGACGGCGAGGAACCCCGCCTCCAGCAGCAGGGACTCCCAGCCGAAGGCGTACCAGGTCTGGCCCACATTGACGATCGACAGATACAGCAGCCACAGCACCGCCCACATCGCCATCGCCGCCCACAGCGGCACCTGGTCCGCCCCGCCCGCCACGATCGCGGCGGACAGCAGTGCGCCGCCCCAGGCGCAGCCGGCGAAGAAACGGTCGGTGTAGTGGAGCTGGAAGAGGCTGGGTGCCCGGCGGGCCGGGACCTGGGCCACCAGGCGGGGGACCGGCAGCATGCCCCGCTCGCCGATGAGCGCGCGGAACTGCAGGGCCGCCGACAGAAAGGCGACCAGGTAGACGACCGCGAGCGCCCGCTGGAGAACCAGCCGGCTCAGCCAGTAGCCGTGTGCGGTGAACCACTCCATGGCCGTCGCTCCTCCTGTTTCGCCCCTGGGTATCCGTACCACCGGGGCCGGACCGGACCGCACAGCCGCATCGAAGAAAGCGACAAATCGAAGAAAGCGACAAAAGGTGGCAGAGTGGCTGCATGGTTGATCGGGGAGCGACGCCTGCCGTCGAACCACCGCCGGACGACTGGCCCGCCCGCCCGGAGCTGAGCCTCGCCCTCAATCGCATGGGGAGCTTCGACTGGGACCTCATCGGTGACCGGCTGTACCTGGATCCGTCGGCCCTGGAGGTCCTGCAGGTGCCCCCGGAGGCGTTCGACGGCCGTCTCGCCGACCTCGCCGGCCGGGTGCCCAGGGCCGAGGCGGCCAGGCTCGACGCCCTGGTGTCCCGGGCGCTGAAGGACGGCAGCGAGAGCTATGGCGCCTACTACCGGATCCGCACCGGCGACGGCGGCCTGCGCTGGACATACACCCAGGGCCGGATCCGGCGGGACGAGGACGGCCGCCCCTGCCGCATCATCGGCATCGTCCGTGACGCCAGCGAGGAGCTGGGCCACGCCGGGCCGCGGGAGCCGGACGAGGAGCGCCGGCATCAGACCAGCGTCGTGGAGACGATCACCGCCGCCCTCGCCCACGCCAGAACGGTCCAGGACGTCATCGACTTCTTCAAGGATGCCAAGTCCGTCGAACACCTCGGCTCCGACCTGCTTGTCCTCGGCCTCCTCGAGGCCGGCCGGATCCACCTGGTCGCCGAGGGCCCCGCCGAGCACTTCATCCCGGGCACCCGCTATACCCGGATCGACGACAACTTCCCCATGAGCGAGGTCATTCGCACCATGGCCCCGCGCTTCATCGAGTCCCGCGAGGAGTTCGCCACCGGCTACCCCTGGCTGTGGGAGCGCATCAAGGGCATCGGCATCTCCTCCGCCGCCTACCTCCCGCTGATCGCCCAGGCCCGCCCCATCGGAGCCCTCGGCCTGCTCTACACGGAGGCGCGCGGCTTCACCCGGCAGGAGCGCAACCTCTTCATCGCGCTGAGCAGCAGCCTGGCGCAGAGCATCGCCCGCGCGATGCTCTTCGACCAGGAGCACGACCTCGCCGAGGGCCTGCAGCAGGCCATGCTGCCGCGCCGCATCCCCGACATCCCCGGCGCCCAGATCGCCGTCCGCTACCGCGCCGCCCGCATGGGCCGGGACATCGGCGGCGACTGGTACGACGTGATCCCGCTGCCCGGCGGCCGGGTCGGGGCGGTCATCGGTGACGTACAGGGCCATGACACCCATGCCGCCGCCGTCATGGGGCAGTTGCGGATCGTCCTGCGGGCCTACGCTGCCGAGGGCCACGCCCCGGCCACGGTCATGGCCCGCGCCTCCTCCTTCCTCCATGAACTGGACACCGACCGCTTCGCCACCTGCACCTATGCCGAGGCCGACCTGGCCACCGGCGTGGTGCAGCTCGTCCGGGCCGGCCACATCGACCCCCTGCTGTGGGGCGCCGATGCCACCTGCCGCCGCCTCCCCGTCGCGGGCGGCCTGCCGCTGGGCCTCTCCGCCGAGTTCGGCCGGCTCGACTACCCGGTGACGGCCGTGGAACTCGACCAGGGCGAGACCCTGTTGCTGTTCACCGACGGACTGGTCGAACAGCCGGGATCGGACCTCGACGAGGGCATCCAGCTGATCGCCACGCTCGTCGGCCGGGGACCCCATGAACTCCACGAGCTGGCCGACCGCCTGTGCGACGTGGTCGACGAGCGGGTCGGCGAAGACGACATGGCGGTCCTCCTGCTCCGCCGCCACGGCGCCACCGCCCGCACCGGCGGCCGGCTCCAGCAGCACATCGCCCCCGCCGACCCGGAGGCCCTGCACTCCGCCCGGCACATGGTCCGCACGGCGGTCCAGGCCTGGGGCGGGCGGGAGAGAATCGATGAAATCGAGCTGGTGGCCGATGAGTTGGCCACCAACGCCCTCCTTCACACGGAGGGCGCGGCCGTGGTGACCGTCCGCATGATCGCGGCCCCCGAACGCCGGGTCCGGGTCGAGGTCGAGGACAAGTCCAGCGCCCTCCCACGCCGCCGTGAGGCCGGCGCATCGGGAGTGTCGGGCCGGGGGCTGCTGCTGGTGGACCGGCTGGCCGACGGCTGGGGCGTGGAACCACGCGGCACCGGCAAGTCCGTCTGGTGTGAATTCGTGCTGACGGACCGGCAGTAACGCGGGCCACCACCCCCCGGCCCCCCGAAATGGGAAGAGGCCAAGGTCACAGCCATTGCCCCTGCTGCCCACCACACCCGCTCGCCTAGCCTTCCCCCATGACGGTCCTGCCCGATGAAGGCTTCTCCCTGGCCGCCGAGTTCCCGGACGCGACCCGCCGGCAGTGGCAGCGCCTTGTCGAAGGCGTGCTGCGCAAAACGGGCACCGCCGCCGAGGGCCCGGCGGCCGAGGACGCGCTGGCCACCGCGCTCCCGGACGGGCTCACCACCCGACCCCTCTACACGGCCGACGACGCCCCCGCCCTGCCCGGGCTCCCCGGGCTGCCCCCGTTTGTGCGCGGCGGACGCGCCGAGGCGACCGCGCTCTCCGGGTGGGACGTCCGCCAGCACCACGCGCACCCCGACCCCCACCACACCAATGAAGCCATCCTCGCGGACCTCGAGAACGGCGCCACCTCCCTCTGGCTGACCGTCGGAGAAACCGGGCTGCCGGTGGACGGGCTCCCGGCCGCCCTCGACGGCGTCCACCTCGACCTGGCCCCCGTCGTCCTGGATGCCGGCCCAGAAACCGAGATCGCCGCCGATGCGCTGCTGCACCTCTGTGACCGGCGCGGCGTGCCCCGTCAGGCGATCACCGGAAACCTCGGCGCCGACCCGCTGGGCACCCTGGCCCGTACCGGCCGGGACCCCTCGGTCGACATCGGGGAACTCGCCACCCGGTGCACCCGCGACTACCCGGGTCTGCGCGCCGTCCTGGTGGACGCGCTGCCCTACCACGAGGCCGGCGGTTCGGCCGCCCAGGAGCTGGGCTGCTCGCTGGCCACCGGCGTCGCCTATCTCCGCGCGCTCACGGCGGCCGGGCTGACCGTCGACGAGGCCTGCGCACAGCTGGAGTTCCGCTACGCGGCCACCGCCGACCAGTTCCTGACCATCGCCACCCTGCGCGCCGCCCGCCGGCTGTGGGCCCGGGTCGCCGAGGTCAGCGGCGCATCCCCGGCCCACCGCGCGCAGCGCCAACACGCCGTCACCTCACGGGTGATGATGGCCAGACGCGACCCCTGGGTGAACATGCTGCGCACCACCCTCGCCTGTCTGGGCGCGGGAGCGGGCGGCGCGGACGCCGTCACCGTACTGCCCTTCGACGAGGCGCTCGGACTGCCGGACGCCTTCGCCCGCCGCATCGCGCGCAACACCTCGTCCATCCTCCTCGAAGAGTCCCACCTGGCCCGGGTCATCGACCCGGCGGGCGGATCCTGGTATGTGGAACGGCTCACCGACGAGCTCGCGCACACGGCCTGGGCCTGGTTCCAGGAGATCGAACGCGCCGGAGGGCAGCAGGCCGCGCACGGTCTGATCGGCCGACGGCTGGCCGCCACCTGGGAGGCCCGGTCCGCCGAACTCGCCACCCGCCGTGAACCCATCACCGGCGTCAGCGAGTTCCCGCACCTCGGCGAGCAGCCGGTCGCCCGCGAACCCGCGCCACGGCGGCCGCCTGGCGGCCTGCCCGGGGTCCGCCGCGACGAGGCGTACGAGGCACTGCGTGCCCGGTCCGACGCCCACCTGGCCGCCACCGGTGCCCGGCCCAAGGTCTTCCTCGCCGCCCTGGGCCCCGCCGCCGCGCACACCGGCCGCGCCACCTTCGCGGCCAACCTCTTCCAGGCGGGCGGCATCGAGCCCGTGCACCGGCCCTCCTCGGTCGACGCCGGCTCGGTGGCCGAGGCGTTCGCCCACAGCGGTGCCGCGATCGCCTGCCTGTGCTCGGGCGACGCGCTGTACGCCGAACAGGCCGAGGCCGTCGCCGCCGCGCTCAAGTCGGCCGGTGCCCGACGGGTGTTCCTCGCCGGCCGGCCGGGCGACCGGCGGGATGCGTATCTGCGGGCCGGGGTCGACGAGTTCGTCTTCGCGGGCGGTGACGCGGTCGCCGTCCTCTCCTCCGTCCTCGACCGCATGGGAGTGGCGTGATGCGGCCCGATCTTTCCAGTGTCCCGGCCGACTTCTCCGGGATCGAACTCGGCCCGGTCAACGCCCCGGCCGATCCGCAGACCTGGCGCGCGGCCCTGAAGGAGAGCACCGGCAAGAGTGCCGGGGAACTGCTCTGGGAGACCCCGGAGGGCATCGGCGTCAAACCGCTCTACACCGCCGAGGACCTGCACGGGCTGGACTTCCTGGCCACCTACCCGGGCATCGCGCCCTATCTGCGCGGCCCGTACCCGACGATGTACGTCAACCAGCCCTGGACCATCCGGCAGTACGCCGGATTCTCCACCGCCGAGGAGTCCAACGCCTTCTACCGGCGCAATCTGGCGGCCGGGCAGAAGGGCCTGTCCGTCGCCTTCGACCTGCCGACCCACCGCGGTTACGACAGCGACCACCCCCGCGTCACCGGAGACGTCGGCATGGCGGGCGTCGCCATCGACTCCATCTACGACATGCGGCAGCTCTTCGACGGCATCCCACTGGACCGGATGAGCGTGTCGATGACGATGAACGGTGCCGTGCTGCCCGTCCTCGCCCTCTATATCGTCGCCGCCGAGGAACAGGGCGTGCCGCCCGAGAAACTGGCCGGGACCATCCAGAACGACATCCTCAAGGAGTTCATGGTCCGCAACACCTATATCTATCCGCCCCAGCCCTCGATGCGGATCATCTCCGACATCTTCGCGTACACCTCGCAGAAGATGCCGCGCTACAACTCCATCTCCATCTCCGGCTACCACATCCAGGAGGCCGGGGCCACTGCCGACCTGGAGCTCGCCTACACCCTCGCGGACGGGGTCGAGTATCTGCGCGCCGGTCTCGGCGCCGGACTCGATGTCGACGCCTTCGCACCCCGGCTGTCGTTCTTCTGGGCGATCGGCATGAACTTCTTCATGGAGATCGCCAAGCTCCGGGCCGCCCGGCTGCTGTGGGCCCGCCTCGTCGCGCAGTTCGAGCCGGAGAACCCCAAGTCACTGTCGCTGCGCACCCATTCACAGACCTCCGGCTGGTCGCTGACCGCCCAGGACGTCTTCAACAATGTGACGCGCACCTGTGTCGAGGCCATGGCCGCCACCCAGGGCCACACCCAGTCGCTGCACACCAACGCCCTGGACGAGGCCCTCGCCCTGCCCACCGACTTCTCCGCCCGCATCGCCCGCAACACCCAGCTGCTGCTCCAGCAGGAGTCCGGCACCTGCCGGGTGATCGATCCCTGGGGCGGCAGCGCCTATGTCGAGAAGCTGACGCACGACCTGGCCCGGCGCGCCTGGCAGCACATCCAGGAGGTCGAGGCGGCGGGCGGCATGGCCCAGGCCATCGACGCGGGCATCCCCAAGCTGCGCGTCGAGGAGGCCGCGGCCCGCACCCAGGCCCGGATCGACTCGGGCCGGCAGCCGGTGATCGGCGTCAACAAGTACCGGGCCGACAGCGACGAGCAGATCGAGGTGCTCAAGGTCGACAACTCCGCGGTGCGCGCCCAGCAGATCGACAAGCTGCGGCGGTTGCGCGCCGAGCGCGACGAGGACGGCTGCCGGCAGGCGCTGCACGCGCTCACCCGCGCCGCCGAAGCGGGCCCCGGCCGCGGGCTGGAGGGCAACCTGCTGGCGCTCGCCGTCGACGCGGCACGCGCCCAGGCGACCGTCGGGGAGATCTCGGACGCCCTGGAGAAGGTGTACGGGCGGCACGCCGGGCAGATCCGTACGATCTCCGGCGTGTACCGCGAGGAGGCCGGAGACTCCTCCGGGGTGGAGCGCACCCGCGCACTGGTGGCGGCGTTCGAGCGGGAGGACGGCCGCCGGCCGCGCATCCTGGTCGCCAAGATGGGCCAGGACGGCCATGACCGCGGTCAGAAGGTGATTGCCACCGCCTTCGCCGACCTCGGCTTCGACGTGGACGTCGGCCCGCTCTTCCAGACCCCGGCCGAGGTCGCCCGGCAGGCGGTGGAGGCCGACGCGCACATCGTCGGCGTCAACTCGCTGGCGGCCGGCCATCTCACGCTGGTCCCGGCGCTGCGTGAGCAACTGGCCGCGGAGGGACGGGCGGACATCATGATCGTCGTCGGTGGGGTCATTCCGCCGCAGGACGTTCCGGCCCTGCTCGAAGCCGGTGCCGCCGCGGTGTTCCCGCCGGGCACGGTGATTCCCGACGCCGCCCACGAGCTGCTGACGACCCTCGCGGGGGCCCTCGGCCACGAGCTGTGACCTCGCCATGGCACCGACCATCGACCTCGACGCCTATGTGAAGGGCGTGCTCGACGGCAAGCGGGCGGCCGTCGCGCGCGCCATCACCCTGGTGGAGTCCACCCGCGCCGACCACCGGGAGCCGGCCCAGCGGATGCTGGTCCAGCTGCAGGCGCATGCCGGTCCGGCTCGGCGGATCGGCATCACCGGGGTGCCCGGGGTGGGCAAGTCCACCTTCATCGACGCGCTGGGTACCATGCTGACCGGCCTGGGCCACCGGGTCGCGGTGCTCGCCGTCGACCCGTCCTCCAGCCGTACGGGCGGGTCCATCCTGGGCGACAAGACCCGGATGGAGCGGCTCGCCGTCGATCCCGCCGCCTTTGTCCGCCCCTCGCCCACCGCCGGGACCCTGGGCGGGGTCGCCAGGGCCACCCGCGAGACCATCGTGGTGATGGAAGCGGCAGGGTATGACGTGGTGCTGGTGGAGACGGTCGGCGTCGGCCAGTCCGAGACGGCGGTCGCGGGCATGGTCGACACCTTTCTGATGCTCACCCTGGCCCGCACCGGCGATCAGCTCCAGGGCATCAAGAAGGGCGTGCTCGAACTCGCCGACATCGTCGCGGTCAACAAGGCGGACGGTCCGCATGAACGCGACGCCAAGTCCGCCGCCCGTGAACTGGCGGGCGCGCTCCGGCTGTTGCAGTCCCCGGACGCCACCTGGAACCCGCCCGTACTCACCTGCAGCGCCCGCGAGGGCACCGGCCTGGACACCCTGTGGGAGCGGCTGGAACAGCACCGCCGGGTGCTGGAGGCCACCGGCGGGCTCGAGGGACGGCGCCGTGAGCAACAGGTCGAATGGGCCTGGTCGATGGTCCGCGAACAGCTTCTCGCGGAGTTGCGCGACCACCCCGAGGTGCGCCGGATGACCCCCGGCCTGGAACAGGGCCTGCGCGAGGGCACCTTGACGGCGACCCTGGCGGCGGAGCGCGTCCTGCGCGCGTTCCGCACCAGCGCTTCCGCTTCCTGACGCGCCCTCCGACTCCCCCAACGGGAGTGTCAGCCGACGAGCTCGAGCACCGGCCGCAGCCCGTCCGGCCGCTCCGCCACCGGCCGGTGCTCCACCAGGCGTACCGCACAGCCCAGTTCGGCCGCCCCGCCATCGGCCCGCGCGTCATCACCGACCATCAGCGCTTCCTCCGGCGCCACCCCGAGCGCATCGCACGCCGCCGCGAACAGCCGCCGGTCGGGCTTCTGCGCACCGTGCTCAAAAGAGAGCACATACGCATCCACCCATGGGTCGAGCCCATGCGTCCGGAACACCGGACGCAGATCCCAGCCGATGTTGCTCACCACGGCGACCCGCACCCCACGCCGCCGCAACTCGGCGAGAACCGCGGCCGCATCGGGATACGGATGCCAGGCCTCCGGCTCCATGTGTCGTGCGTACAAGGCCTCGTGGAGCCCGGCCCCCGGCAGCCGGACCTGCCGCATCAGCCCGAGATACGCGGCCCGATGCTCCTGGGCGCTGCGGTCCCGCTGCGCCCAGGCCCCGGCGAGGGACGTCGGCACGGTGCGCGGGGGCACGCCACCGGGCAGCGCACCGGCCTCCTCCAGCTCATGCGCGAGCCGGGCGAACTCGCCCTCGTCCGGCCGGATGCCGGCCCGGCCGAGCACGGTCCGCAGCCATGAGGCGGTGGATTCGACACGGAAGAGGGTGCCGGAGAAGTCGAAGAGAACAGCTTTGACCGTCATGGCACCAGTTTCTCAAGTGCCCCCCCGAGGCACGAGCTCAGTGCCGCGGCTGCGCCTCGATTCCGTCGAGTAGGAATTCCAGCCCGACCGCGAAGTTGGTGTCCCAGTCGTCATCGGCGATGTAATTGTTTGCCGCGACGGTCGGGTACTGATTGCGCTGGCTCTCCAGGTATTCCTGGCCCGCCCGGGTCTCCTCGGCGGAAAGCTGCAGGTTGGACTGGGTGGCTGTGGCGCCCATCACATGGTTGTAAAGCGCCCATGTCGCGGCGTTGAGCCGTTTGTCGGTCAGTCCCGCGCGCAGCAGCGCGGATTGCAGGAATTCCATCCAGGTCAGGAAGTTGGGCCCCATCAGCGGCCGTTGGCGCGAAGGCACGGTGGCCGCCCAGGGGTGCCGCAGCATCGCCTGTCGCCAGTCGTTGACCAGGGTCGCGATGTCCTCCCGCGGATGGTCGGCGCGGTGGGCCGGGACCGGCGTTTCCCCGAAGATCGCGTCGACCGCGAGGTCGATGACGTCGCCCTTGGTCGCCACGTGCCAGTACAGGGTTGTCGCGCCCACCTGGAGCCGCTCGGCCAGACGACGCATCGTCAGCCGCTCCATGCCCTCCTCGTCCAGCAGGGTGACGGCGGCTCGGACGATGCGTTCCCGTGTGAGCGGTGGTTCCTCTCTGGTGCCACGCGCGGGCCGAAGCCAGACATTGCCGACTCCTCCGCTGCCGGACCGGCTCTTCACACGCTCTTTGTCTGCGATGACGTTCACCTCCAGATTCACGCGGCTCACCCCGAGGGCGCACTACGCATTGCCGAGTGTTCGCAGTCGAGTCTTACACGCCCGGGCGCCTGGTCCGAGCCCCGCGGGTGCCCATGCGGCCCGTGGAACGGACGCGGCGACACGGCGTCCGGCCGGTCGTGTCCGGCCCGCTGCCGGGTGCCCTCGGCCGCGCCGACCGCGCCCCCGGTCCGCGTCCGCATCGATTTCAAAAACTCGCAACTTGCCTGGGCACAGGCTTACTTGGGGCTCCCGGGCGGCGTCCGCAACCGGCTTTCCGTCCTGACCCGCTGCGCAGAGTTGTAGTAGAGTCACTCAGCACTAGACCAACGTTCTAGACACCCGACCATAGTGCGAGTTGTTGTGACAGACATTCAGCAAGAGATCTCAGCGCCGCCGGCTCAGTCCGCGAAGCGCTGGTGGACCCTCCCCGTAGTGAGCCTTGCTCAGCTGATGGTCGTTCTGGACGCGACCATCGTGAACATCGCGCTTCCCTCGGCACAGCAAGACCTGGGAATGACGGACGTCGACCGGCACTGGGTGATCACGGCCTACGCCCTCGCCTTCGGCGGCCTGCTGCTCGTCGGCGGACGCGTGTGCGGTGCGCTCGGCAACCGGCGGTCCTTCACCATCGGCCTGGTCGGCTTCGCGCTGGCCTCGGGGCTCGGTGGCGCGGCGAGCAACGCGAGCACCCTGTTCGCCGCCCGCGCGGCACAAGGCGTCTTCGCCGCGCTGCTGGCCCCGGCGGCGCTGACCCTGATCATCCTGACCTTCACCGACGGGCGGGAACGCGGAAAGGCCTTCGGAGTCTTCGCCGGCGTCGGCGCGGGCGGGGCGGCGCTCGGCCTGGTGGCGGGTGGACTGCTCACCGAGTACGCCGACTGGCGCTGGTGCCTCTACATCAACCTCCCGATGGCCGCGATCGCCCTGGTCGGTGTTCCGCTCATCCTGCGGGACCGTCCGAGCGGCAACCTGCGCAATCTCGACATCCCCGGAGTGCTGCTCAGCGCGGCGGGTCTGGTCTCACTGGTCTACGGCTTCACTCAGGCCGAACCCCATGGCTGGGCCGACCCGAAGGTGCTCGCCCTGCTCATCGGCGGCGTGGTTCTGCTCGGTCTGTTCGTCCTGGTGGAGGCCAAGTCCCAGCATCCGCTGCTGCCGCTGCGCATTCTCGTCCACCGGGCCCGGGGCTCCGCGTTCGTATCCGTCTGCGTGATGTTCATCGCGATGTTCGGCTTCTACCTCTTCGTGAGCTACTACACGCAGACGATCCTCGGCTACTCGCCCGTCAAGGCGGGCATGACGATTCTGGTGAACGCCGTCAGCACCACCGTCGGCGCGATGCTGATCGCCGGGAAGCTGCACCGGCGGGTCGCCCCGAACGTCCTGATCGCGGGCAGCCTGTTGTCCTCCGCCCTCGGCATGCTGATCCTCACCCAGCTGACCGTGGACAGCTCGCATGTGTTCCTGGTGTACCTGACGCCATCCATGATCCTGACCGGTATCGGCCTCGGCTGCCTGCTGGCGGTGGCGACCAACATGGCGACGGTCGCGCTGAACCCGGCCGAGGCCGGTGTCGCCTCGGCGGCGTACAACACGGTGCAGCAGGTGGGCGCCGCGTTCGGCACCGCGCTGCTCAACTCCATCGCGGCCAGCGTCACCACGTCGTACCTCAAGGACCACGGGAACCGTCCGGAAGCCCTTAACGCCGGGACCGTGCATGGCTATGCGGTGGCGCTCTGGGTGGCATTCGGAGTCCTGGTGAGCGGCGCGCTCGCTGTCGGCCTGTTCTCCCGAGGGGGGCAGCGATCCGCCCAACCGGAAGTGGCACTCGAACCGTCGAACTAGATCAAGAAGCAGCCGGAGAGGAGAGACTGGCGAGATGCATGGCAACCAGGTGGCCGCCGCCGCTGCCCGTGGTTTTGTACCCGTCATCGACCTGTCCTCAAAGGACACAGCCCACAGACGCGTTGCGATCGCGGAGGCGATCGACCGGGCATGCGTGAGCTCCGGGTTCTTCGTCATCGTCGGTCATGGGGTGCCCCAGGAGCTCATCGACCGCATGTTCACGGTGACGAACGCGTTCTTCAAGCTGCCCGGCGAGGAAAAGGACCGGATCGCACACCGGCCGGGGGTCTCCGGCTTCCGGCGGATGGGCGGCACGACCGCGCGCAGCCTCGACCAGGAGACGCCCCCGGACCTGTGCGAGGCCTTCGCCGCGCATGTGACGGGCGAGTTGAGCGAGGAGGAGCGCGCAAAGCTCGGTGACCAGTGGGCGACCTGGACGCTGGCGAACATCTGGCCGGAGAATCCTGGGGATTTCAGGGGGGTGTGGCAGGAGTACATGGTGGCGATGGGTGATCTGGCGGCTGATCTCATGCGCCTGTTCGCCCTGGCGCTCGGTCTGGAGGAGGAGTTCTTCGGTGACAAGTTTGACCGCCATGGTTCGTCCGTGGCCGTCAACTACTATCCTCCGCAGATCGAGGCTCCGCTGCCGGGGCAGTTGCGGCGTGGTCCGCATACGGATTTCGGCAGTCTGACGGTTCTCTATCAGGAGGACGACCGTGGTGGTCTGCAGGTCCTTCATGGTGAGGACGACTGGCGTGATGTCGCTGCCATTCCCGGCAGTTTTGTGGTCAACATCGGTGATCTGATGGCTCTGTGGACCGGTGGGCGCTGGGTCTCGACCTTGCACCGTGTGGTCAACCCCGAGCGTGGTGACACCTCTTCCCGGCTCACCATCCCGTTCTTCTACCTCCCCAACCACGACGCCTCCATCGAACCGCTACGACCGTGTGTGGAATCGCCTGACGGCCGGCCGCGGTTCGACACCGGCGTGATTGCCGGGCAGTGGATATCGGGCAAGATCCAGAAGATGTTCGCCGGAACTCCATAGCGAAAAGGAGGTTGCCGCTACCGAACCTGGCCGATTCGCCGCCGATGTGCCCGCCCCCGAGAGGCACATCGGCCGGCGGATCGGCTGTTCGTCGTGCGTGCGGGAGTCAAGGACCGGAGCGAGTAGCGGAGATCCTGCGCTCGGGGCTCCGATGAGTTGACAGATCCCGCCATAAAGGCGTGGCAGCCTGCTGTCGGCCGCACCTACGCTCAACACGGGACGCCGCTGCCGGATCCCGAGAGCATCAGGCGAGAGGAAATTCCATGAATGGCGATCAGTTGGCTGTCACGGTGGCCGATGGGTTTGTGCCGGTCATCGACCTTTCTTTCAGGGACAGTGCGCAAGGGCGCGCTGCGATTGCCGAGGCGATCGGCAATGCGCTGCAGAGCTCCGGATTTTTCATCATCGTGGGGCATGGAGTTTCCCCGGAGCTCACCAACCGCATGTTCACAGCGACCAATTCGTTCTTCAAGCTGCCGGACGAGGAAAAGGACCTGGTCGCCTCCCGTCCCGGCGTGTCCGGATATCGCAGGGCCGGTGGCACACTTGCCCGCAGCCTCGATCAGGAGACGCCCCCGGACCTGTGCGAGACGTTCGCCGCGCATGTGACGGGCGAGTTGAGCGAGGAGGAGCGCGGGAATCTCGGTGACCAGTGGGCGAGCTGGACGCACAAGAACATTTGGCCGGAGAATCCTGGGGATTTCAGGGGGGTGTGGCAGGAGTACATGGTGGCGATGGGTGATCTGGCGGCTGATCTCATGCGCCTGTTCGCCCTGGCGCTCGGTCTGGAGGAGGAGTTCTTCGGTGACAAGTTTGACCGCCATGGTTCGTCCGTGGCCGTCAACTACTATCCTCCGCAGATCGAGGCTCCGCTGCCGGGGCAGTTGCGGCGTGGTCCGCATACGGATTTCGGCAGTCTGACGGTTCTCTATCAGGAGGACGACCGTGGTGGTCTGCAGGTCCTTCATGGTGAGGACGACTGGCGTGATGTCGCTGCCATTCCCGGCAGTTTTGTGGTCAACATCGGTGATCTGATGGCTCTGTGGACCGGTGGGCGCTGGGTCTCGACCTTGCACCGTGTGGTCAACCCCGAGCGTGGTGACACCTCTTCCCGGCTCACCATCCCGTTCTTCTACCTCCCCAACCACGACGCCTCCATCGAACCGATGCGGCCGTTCCGGGACTCACCCTCCGTGGAGCGGTTCGATGCCGTGACCGTCAGTGAGTGGGTATCCCGCAAGGTGCAGAAGATATTCACCTGATTTGACCCGAGTTGACAGATGCCAAGGCCGGGCGTGGCCCCCCGCCGCCGGCCAAACTACTGTCAAATCCAGGCACCGCTTCCGGATAGGCTGCGGGATGGCTGCACGGAAATTCAACTGGCTTGCCATCCTGCTCCACAGAAAGGCAGTGGATCGTGCAGAAGAGCGTTCACCACGACAGGATCAGTGAGCAGTACCAGGCTTCGAGCACCCAGTACGACAACGTCAAGAATCTCCCGTACGCCTTTGTCGAACGGGAGACACTGCTCTCCGGAATTCCCGACCTCACCGGGAAGCGAATCCTGGACGTGGCCTGCGGCACGGGGTTCTACTCCCGTATCTTCAAGCGGCTTGGTGCCGAAAAGGTCGTCGGCGTCGACATCGAACAGAGCATGGTCGACGTGGCTCGCCAGATCGAGGCCGAACAGCCGCTGGGCATCACATACGAGGCAGTCGACGCCGCCGAGCTGCCGGTACTCGGCGAATTCGACATCGTGGCACCCATCTGGGCGTTTGTACACGCCAAGGATGCCGCTGAATACCACGAGATGGTGTCGCGGTGCGCCAAGAATCTGGTGTCCGGCGGCAAGATGGTCGCGCTGTGTTCGAACCCGGACATCGATCTTGAGAAGATGTCCGTCTACGGGCGCTATGGCCTCTCCATCACCCCCAAGGAGAAGCATGGGGACCGCCAGGTGATCCACATCGAGATGGATGTCGATCCACACGTTGGATTCGACGGATTCTTCTGGCCGGCCGGCACCACGGAAGAAGCGATGGAGAAGGCCGGTCTCATCGATGTCCGGCGTCTCCCGAACCGCGCCCCCGGGCATCTGGCCGGCCTGTCCGAGAAGGGATACTGGGCCGACTTCGTGGCGAACCCGCCGTTCGCTCTCTACACGGCCGTCAAGCCGTAATCCGAAACAGCCGGAACCGGAGCTGCGGAACCTTCTCGAGACGGAGAATCCCATTGAAGCTCGCTGTATTCGGAGCAAACAGTTCGACCGGGCGGCATCTCACCGGGCAGGCGCTCGCCGCGGGCCACACGGTGACCGCCGTCGTGCGACGGCCCGATGGTTTTCCGCTGTCCGACCCGCGCCTGCAGACCTTCGGTGCGGACGTGTACGACAAGGCGGCGGTCGAGCGTGCGGTGGCCGGACAGGATGCGGTGATATCGATCCTGGGTGTGCCTTATGGGCGCGAGCCCGTGACGGTGCTTTCCCGTGGCATCACGCATATCACCGATGCGATGACCCTGCACGGTGTCAAGCGATTGGTCACGGTGACCTCCCGTCTGCTCGCCGTGCACGCCAATCGGTCGGCCGGCGAAAAGCCGCTCTATGAGCGATTCATGTACCGCAGAGTGCTCTACCCCATCCTGACCACCCTCGGCCGGACACTGTACGACGACATGGTGCGCATGGAGCAGATCGTGCGCGCGACGGACCTCGACTGGACCATCGTCCGGCCGTCCGCACTCTTCAACACCGACCTCGTCAGCAATTACCACTTCGGCCCGCCGGAGTCACCCGGGCTTTACACATCACGTATCGACCTGGCGCATTCCCTGCTGCGCGAGGTGACCGATGACGCTCATGTTCGCTCGGTCGTCTCGGTGTTCACCACCGATGGAGTTCCGACCTTCGGAGACGTATTGAAGAAGGAAGTTATGCGCATCGGATCCTGGGACCACAAGTAGACTTCTGGCCATGCCCGGATGGCGACACCACCTGCAATGAGAGTGGTGCCGCCATCCGCGTGTTTATCCCCCTGTCCCCCAAGTCTCTGGTTGCACGATCGACTTGAGCTGCACCTGTCGCTACAATGCTACGGCGGTATGGGAACAGATGTGCCAATCAGGTAGGTTGAAAAAGTCTGACCGTGCGCTCGAAGGACAGCCTCAAGGGGGAGATGCACCAGTGCGCAAAGGGTCGAAGCTCGCAACATTCCTCGAAATTCTGCACTGGTCACCCGAGCGGCTTGCCCGGGAAATCAATCGACGATACGGCGAGGGCACCGTCAGCCTCAAGGCGCCGTATGGCTGGGCAAAAGGCGCGTACCCCCGGGGCCAGGTGCCTGATTTTGTCGTCGCCATCCTCTCCGACCAGCTGGGCAGAAGGATCGATATCGGCCAGATCTGGCCGCAGCGTTTCCCGGACACCGAGCCCGGTGGTACTGACGACCCGGGCCTCGGCCCGCCGTGGTCGGAGGAGCACGTCGACCACATCCTGCGCTCGCTCGTCGGTCCGGATGAGCACGAGAGCGGGGGACCTCCGCGGCCGGGCGAGCCGGTGCCCGGTGCCGTGCTGGTGCTGCTCGCCGTCGACTGGCTGACGACCGACAGCAGGCCGGCCGTGGCGCGGCCGGAGGGCGCCGAGCTCTCCGCGGAAATGGTCGACGTACTGGTCGCCCGGGTCGCGCGGTTACGCAGGCTGTGCGCCTCACAGGACAGCGCGCTCATCATGAACTGGGTGGTGCACGAGCTGCGTTGGGCCCGGTACTTGACCAAAAAGGCGGCCTATGACGCGCCGACCGGCAAACGGCTCTACCGGGCGATAGCGGAGCTGGCGCAGCTCGCCGGCTGGCTGGCCGAGGACCAGGGCCAGTATGTGCGGGGCCAGCAGTACCTGCTGGCGGCACTGCGGGCGTCCGGCCTCGCGGGCGACCGGCACCTGGGCGCGTACATCCTGTCCTGTCTCAGCTATCACCTCACAAAGTGCGGCAACGGACGGGACGCGCAGCGGCTCAGCAAGCTCGCGGACGCCGGCATGGACGGCGCGGTGCCGGGCGTCCTGCGCTCGCTCCTGGTCTCGTACGAGCCCCGGGTGCCGACCCGGTTCGGCGATGAGCCGGTGCTCGTCGACCGGGACAGCAGCGCCGTCCGGCGGATCGGGATCGAGGAGTGTGCCGTCGTGGGCGCCGTGGGCCAGGAAGACAAGGGCCGGCTGCCACGGCAGGTCTGAGGTCAAGTCCCGGTCGCCGACGCGGGTTCGCAGATGGCCGGGTCACCACCGGTTTGCCCGGACCGGTGCGGTGCGCGAGGGCCGCGGACCGCACCGACCGGGGCGGCCTCAGGCTTCGGGCTCGATGTTCTGGTTGCGGCGGAAGACATTGGCCGGGTCGTAGACGGCCTTGAGCGAGGCCAGCCGTTCCAGGACGGGCTTCTCGTACAGCTCGGACCGGAAGTCGTCGGCGGCCCGCTTGCCGTAGACGAAGTTGAGCGACCGGCCCAGCGTCCAGGGCGCGACGGCGTCATCGAGACGCCGGTGGACGGCGCGGATGTCCGCCAACTCCGGCCCGTCGGTCGAGGACACCACGCGCAGGACGTAGCCGGCCTCCCGGAAGGAGACCGCGTTCGGTACCGCGGGCCGGCGCGACAGGGCTCCGCCGAGGTGGCGGAGCTCCACGATGCACCCCACCGGTGCGTCCGCACCGGCCAGTTCGCGGACCGCGTCGAGCACCGCCGGGTCCAGCTCGCTCAGCAGCACGTTGTTGCCGTCGTAGGCGTTGGGGAAGTTCGGTTCGCGGTAGATCGAGCCGGCTTCGCCGTAGGGCAGCTCGCCGAGGTGGTCGAGGAGGACGGGGGCGACGTCGAGCCAGGGCCGCACCAGCTCGGGTCCGCCGGTGAGGTCGGTGCTGGCGAAGCGGATGTGCACCGCATGCCGGCCGCGCAGCGGCTCGGGCAACGCGGGGTTCGGCGGGTAGCCGAGCATGCCCAGGGACGCGGTCATGGTCTCGGGGACCCGGGCGGTCCACTCGCGGAAGAAGGACATGACGGCCTCGGCGTGTTCGGAACCGAAGAACAGGCCGCCGCCGTAGATGCGTTCGACCGGCTGGAGCCCGATCTCCAGGCCGGTGACGACACCGAAGTTGTCGCGTGCGCCACGCAGGGCCCAGAAGAGGCCGGGATCGCTGTCGGCCGTCACATGCCGCAACTCACCGTCGGCGGTGACCACGTCGAGAGCATGGACATGGTCGGCCGCATAGCCGAATTCGCGGGCGAGCAGACCCACGCCACCGGCCAGTGTGTAGCCGGCGACACCGACGTGCCCGGCGGAGCCATTGAGCGGAACCAGCCCGTGCGGCCCGGCCTTTTCCATCACCTGCTCCCAACGTGCTCCGGCCTCGACCCAGGCGCGCCTGGCCACCGGGTCCACGGTGATCCGGGCCATCCGGTCGGTCTTGATCAGTAGGCCGCCCTCGTCGGGCACGGTGATTCCGTGCCCGGTGGACTGCACCGCGACCGCCATCCCCCGCGCGACGGCGTATTTCACGGCCGCCTGCACATCCTCGGCCCCGAGCGCACTCACCAGCACCGCGGGCCGGTGGCGGAATCCGGTCTGGTAGCCGCTGAGTTCCTCGTCATAGCCGTCCTGGCCGGCAGCCAGCACCCGGCCCCGGACGGTGTCCACCAGAGGGAAGAACTCGTCCGGCGGGTTGTCGATGATCATCTACAGCGGTCCCTTTCCTGCAGGAGAGTCGGTCCCCTGGGCGAGAAGTCACGATGACGTCAGCTCTCGGGCTCCAGATAGCCCCCCAGGGTGTAAGTGCCGGACGGCGTGGCCCGGTCCGGGCGTTCCCCGTGCGCGGGGCCGAGATAGCCCGCCAGCGTGTAGGTGCCCTCGTCCGCGGGGCCCGGCGGTGAGCCGGCGTCCGGTGCCGCGAAACTCCGCGCACCGTGCAGCCATGCCACGTAGTCGTACAGGTCGGTCGCCGACATTGCGGCCAGCGCCGTGTTGCGGGCGGCGGCCACCGCGTCCCTGGCGTGCCACAGCCCGATGCTGTCCCGGGCCAGCCGGTGCACTCGCGCGGTGCGCTCCCGGCGATCCGCGTGGTAGCGGCGAAGCCGCGAACCGAACCGTGCCGCGGGGCAGTTCAGCAGTTCACCGAGCACCACCGCGTCCTCCAGGGCCATACACGCACCCTGCGCCGCGTAGTGCAGCATCGGGTGGGCCGCGTCGCCGAGGAGGGCGACACATCCGTCGGTCCAGCGGTCCACCGGCTCCCGGTCGACCAGGACCCACGCCTTCCACTCCGTGCCCAGTTCCAGAAGCCGCCGCGCGGTGTCGCAGAGCACCGCGAATTCCCCGAGTACTTCCGCGGCCGGCACCGCCGTTCCGGAGAAGGTCTCGGCCGGCTGGTTCTCCACGCTGGGCGCCAGGTTGAGATAGCGGCCTCCGGCGATGGGATAGTGCACAAAGTGGCGCCCCGGTCCGGCCCACCACGTCACCGACTGGTGACGCAGGCCCGGGGGCACTCGCTCCATGGGCACGATCGACCGGTACACGGTGATGCCCGCGTTGCGTGGCCTGCCGTCCCCCACCAGCTGCGCGCGCACCGCGGAGTGCAGGCCGTCGGCGCCCACCAGGGCGTCCGCGGTCAGGGCGGTCCCGTCCCCCAGCAGCACCCGCACTCCCCGGTCGGCGTGTTGGTAGCCGACGACCGGGCAGGACGGCCGCAGTTCGATCAGGTCGCCGTCCCGGCAGGCCTGCAGCAGCAGCCGGTAGAGCTCGCCGCGGTGCACCACGACGTAGGCGTTGCCGAAGCGGGCGCGGTAGCGCTCGTCCAGCGGCATGCTGACGACGTGCTCACCGGAGACGCCGTCCATGAAGCGCAGCTCCCCGACCGGCACCGCGATCCGGCGGACGGCCGCGGCCAGGCCGAGCCGGCTGAGCGCGGACATGCCGTTCGGGGCGAGCTGGATGCCCGCGCCGAGTTCGGCGAACTCGGCGTTGCGCTCACACACCACGACGCGGTGCCCCTGGGCCGAGACACTGAGCGCCGTGGCGAGGCCGCCGATGCCACCGCCGGCGATGACGACCGTCGTCATGCCTGCTCCCCGGGCCGCTCGTCGGCCGCGACCGGGCGCGCTCCGACCAGGCGGGCCAGCTCAAGTCGTTTGATCTTGGTGGTGGCCGTCTGCGGCAGGTCCGCCTGCCGCCACTGCACCGGCGCGGCCATCTCCGGCAGGCCGGCCACCGCCAGACGCCAGGCCGTGCGGTCCAGCGGCCGGTCGTCCTTGGTGCACACCACCGGGCGGGGCGGCCCGTCCTCCGAGGGGATGATCACGACTTCGGACAGCTCGGCGAGGCGGGAGAACAGCTGGTCCTCCACCGACAGGGTGCTGCCGAATCCGGGGATCTCGTCCACCTCCCGGTCCATGAGGTGCAGACACCCCCAGCGGGTGCGGTAGCCCAAGTCGCCCATGCGCCACCACCGTTCGGCGGCCTGCTGCTCGAACCGGTCCTGCTCGCCCAGATAGGTCCGGATCCGGCCGTCACTGCTGACCTCGATATAGCCCGGTGAGGATGCGGTCGGCCGCTTCCCGTCGCGGCTCACCACCCGCACCCCGGTCATGCCCGGGAACGGGATGCCCACGCAGCGCCCGTCCGCCTCCGGCGAGCGACGCCCGCTGTACGAACGGGCGACGCTCGGGCCGACTTCGCTCTGCCCGTAGATCTGGCCGAACCGCGGGGACCGGCGCCGGGACGCGCCGAGCAGGGTGCGCACGGTGCGCGGGTGCAGGGCGTCGAACGTACTGCTGAAGAATTTGACGTTGGACAGGGGCTCCAGCGGGTCGGAGGCGAGCTGCTCCCAGCTCAGGTAGGTGTTCGGGTGGGCTTCGAGCACGGCCGGGCGCAGCCGGGCGAACAGCCGGGACACTCCTCGCGGATCGGCGTCCGCGAGGACCGCCACCGGGAAGCCGCGCAGCAGCGAGATGGCGAGGGCGGTGAAGAGGCGCGAGTGCACAAAGGAGACATGGATGGCCACCGGCTCGCGTCGCCTCATCAGCGCCGTGGCCAGCGCCTGCGGTCGGTAGCGGGCCTCAAGGCTGAAGGCGGTGTGCACGGCAAGCTTGGGGATGCCCGTGGTGCCGGAGGTGTGCGTGACCAGGGTCGGATGGTCGGGTGGCAGCTCCAGCGCGGGGATGCGCGGTGTGCCGGCCAACTCGGCCAGATTCGTGGCGCGTTCGTCGGTACCCGAGCCCAGCAGTACCCGGTGGCTGAGCGCGAAGACCGCGTCGGGCAGCGAACCGGCCAGCTTCGCGGCATCGGTGATCAGGTACGGGCGGTCGACCCGGCGCAGCAGCGCGGTGACCGTCTCACCGTCCAGGTGCGGCGACAGAAGGATCGGGACGGCGCCGATCCGTGCGGCGGCGATGGCGAGCAGGGTGATGTCAAATGAATTGCTCTTGTGAATCACCGCATGGTCGCCGGGCCGTAGGCCCGCGCGCCACAGCCGGGAGCCGAAGTCGCTGACGAGATCGGCGACGTCCGTCATCGTCATGCTCCGTCCCCGTTCCGGCGCGATGTCCAGATCGTGGTCGAGAAGCAGGACGTTCGTCGGATACCTGGCGGCTGCCCGGTCGAACAGCGTGCCCAGCCTGATGCCGCGATTTCCTACGCGCTGGAGAAGCATGCGCCCACCTCGGATCAACGGGTATTTTCGGGGACGTTGGGTTGGTGACGTTGGGTCAGTCGGCCTCGATGACCTTCTTGAGGCGACCGACGGTGGCAGCCATGTCGGTTTTCACCTTGGCTCCCCATTCCTTGAAGAACCTCTTCTTCTCGTCGTCGTTCATCTCGGCCGTGATGCCCTGGATTCCCTCGGTGGGGGCGCCCATACGGAAGTGGTGAGTGAGCGCCGTGCCACCTTCGGCAGGGCGGAGGACAAAGCTCCAGACGCTGTCCTGGGGCCGGCCGATGTTGCTGCGCATCGCCCAGGAGAAGCGGCGGCCGGGCTCGGCCGACACCACCTCGGCCGTCGTGGTCCACGGGCCGCGGACCACCGGTGCCCACGCCACCACGTCGGCCCGCCGGAAGTTGTGGCCGCGGAACACCGAGCCCAGGGCGCCGGGTTCGCCGTGAATCCATTCGCCGCCGGTGCATTCCTCGCTCCACTGGTGACAGCGCGGGAGGTCGCTGACCACCGAGTAGACGAATTTAGGAGTTTTGGCGATATGGGATTCGATGCTGATCTCGAAGAGGAACGCGCTTTCGGTGCCTGGGGTCATGAGGGAAATCATCTCCACGATTTTTCGGGCCGGGCAAAGATGCCCAGGGCGGATCAGTCAGGTTTCGCCGTCATGCGCGGCCCGGCGCCGACTTTTCGAGCGCGTCCTCCGGGCGCGTCCTCCGGGTGCGGCGCCTGCCATTCGACCAGGGCGAGGCCCGCGGCCATGCCCCCGCCGAATCCGGCGAGCACCACCAGATCGCCGGGGGCGAATCGGCCGGCGGCCCTGTCGAGGGTGATCGGCACGGACGCCGCCCCGGTGTTGCCGAAGCACCGCACCGTGGTGTGCGTGTGCTCGGGCAGAAAACCGAGGTCCGCGGCGAGGGCCTCGATCATCCGGCCGTTGGCCTGGTGCGGCACGAAGTGCAACGGCCGTACGCGGTCCGGCAGATGGGTGTCCAGGAAGGAGCGGATCAGCGGTCCGACCCGGCTCTCCACGAAGCGGCGCACCGCCGGGCCGTCCATCGTGAAGTAGTGCAAACCCTGCTCGACGGACGCCGGTGAGGCGGGAATCAGCGAGCCGCCCGCGGGGACCCGGATCAGCTCCCGCTCCGCCGGGAAGGTGGCGAGCCGGGTGGCGAGCACCCCGCCGCCCGTGGCGGGCCCCAGGACCACGGCGCCCGCGCCGTCACCGAAGAGCACGACGGTCCGGCGGTCGGTGGGGTCGAGCGTGCGGGAATAGATGTCCGCGCCGATGACGACGGCGTGTGTGCCGGTGCCGCGGATCATGCGTTCCGCCGTGGCCAGGGCAAAGACGAAGCCGCTGCACACCGCGTTGATGTCGAATGCGGGTGTGCCCGCGGGAACACCGAGTTCGGCCGCGACCGCCGTGGCGGTGGGCGGCTGCGGCGAGTCCGGCGTGGAGGTGGCCACCAGGACCAGTGCGATGTCCTCGGCGCGCACCCCGGCGTTGTCCAGCGCCATGCGCGCGGCCATCGCCGCCAGGTCCGAGGTGGCCTCGTCCGACTTCGCCCAACGGCGTTCGCGGATTGCGGTCTTGCGGGTGATCCACTCGTCCGTCACGCCGGCCGGTGCTCCGACCTCGTCATTGGTCACGACATTGCCGGGGAGACAGGAACCGGTGCCGAGGATTCCGACCGCGTCCGCGTCATGGACCGCTGCTGCACACATGGCCATGGTGACTCATTTCGGGTCGTCGCCGGGCAGACGTACCAGGATGGAGTTCTGCGCGGCGTCCGGTACGACAGCTCTGCGTCGGAAGATAGTCAGCGGCATGTCCCACCCCCCAGACAATGCGGCAATAACTGTCAGCTCCGGTGGGATGCGTGGTGGTTCGATACCCGGAGCGGGCAGGAGTTGACAGATTTCCCGACCGATGCGTCGACGCCCATCGGTCGAATACGTAGCGTTGAGCGTCGATGTGCCCTGCCGTCCGGACAAGGGATATTCATGGGGACAAGCAATTCCGCAGCAACAGGCCCGCCATGGTCCAATGCCATCGACGTACATCACCACATCATTCCGGAGTTCTATGTCGAAGGGCTCCGGAAACTCGGGTTCGCGTCCACGCTGCCCGGCGTCGACAAACCCGAGTGGAAGATCGAGACCAGTCTGTCGATGATGGACCGGCAGGGCATACGGGCAGCGGTGGTCAATGTCTGGCCGGGGGTGCCCGCCGTGGACGCCGCCACGGGCGCCCGGTTCGCCCGCCGGGTCAATGAGTTCCTCGCCGAGCTGGTCGCCGCCCATCCCGGCCGTCTCGGGGCGTTTGCCGTGCTGCCGTTGCCGCACCTGGACGCCGCGCTCGACGAGCTCGCCTACAGCATGGACGTGCTCGGCCTGGACGGTGTCGGCCTGGTCACCAACTACGACGGCCGGTACGTCGGGGATCCGTCGCTGGACGCGTTCCACGCCGAGGCGGCCCGGCGGGGCACGCCCCTGTTCGTCCACCCGACCGCGCCCCCGGCCGACCAGCCGACCTTCGGACTGCCGGTGTCGCTCTGCGAGTTCCCGTTCGAGACCGTGCGTCTGACGGCGCAGTTGCTGTACAACCGCACTCTGGACCGGCACCCCGGGCTGCGCGTGATCCTGTCCCACGGCGGTGGCGGCGTCGCGTACTACGCCGCCAGGCTCGCCTGCGGCCCGCTGATCCGCGCCGACCTGGCCGAGCGGCTGCCCGCCGACCCGATCGGCTACCTGCGGCGTCTCTACGGCGACACCGCCATGATCGGCGATCCGCATGCCTTCGGCTCGGTGCGCTCGTTCGCGGGGGCGGACCGGATGCTCGTCGGCTCGGACTTCCCGTTCATGCCGGAGTCGTTCGGTTCGGAGAGCTTCCGCTACATCGTCGACCACGGCGGATTCACACCGGATCAACTGGCCCGCATCGAGCTCGGCAACGCCATCGATCTCTTCCCACGATTCGCCAACGACCAGCAGGAGGGCCGTTAGCTTGCTCGACGACACCATGGTCACCGCATATCTGGACCGCATTTCGGCGCAGCACCCCGTGAAAGCCGACCTGGAATCACTTCGAACCTTGCAGATGCGACATCTGCTCTCGGTGCCCTTCGAAAACCTTGGCTATCACCTCGGTGAAGAGATCCACATGGACGAGAGGGTCGTCGGCAAGATCGTCGAAGAACGGCGGGGCGGCGGCTGTTACGAGGTCAATCCGGCCCTCTCCTTCCTCCTCGAAAGCCTCGGCTACGACGTTTCCCTGATGCCCGGCCGGGTGTGGATCAAGGGCGAGCTCACCGCCCCGCTGTGTCATCTGGCGCTCAAGGTCCGCATCGGCGGGCGCAGTTGGCTGGTCGATGTCGGATTCGGCCGCAACAGCAGGTACCCGCTGTCCATGGAAACGGAGGAGGTTCAGCAGGACCCGCACGGCCGCTTCCAGGTCGCCGCCGCCGACGACGGCGGCATCGATGTGCGGGCGAACGACACACTGCAGTACCGGGTGTACGACATACCATGCCGCATCCCCGACTTCGGGCCCACGCTGTGGTGGTACCGCACCGCGCCGGATTCGCCGTTCCTGCAGAACCTGTTCTGCTCGCTGCCGACCGAGAACGGCCGGATCACGCTGAAGGAGGACCAGCTCACGCGCGTCGTCGGCGGCGAGCGGGAGAGCCGGCGGCTGGCCGGCGACGACGAGATCCTCAAGGCGTACGACGAATGGTTCGGGATCAAGTTGGAGCGGCTGCCGGTGAAGGCGGCCGGGGGCAACACCGTGCCGATGTCGTTCGACTGATCCTCCGGGCCGGCCGCGCGGTCCGGGCGCCCGGCCGACGGGACACCGCGTCCCGTCGGCCGGGCGCCCCCGGGCGAGCCGGGTGCCGAGGGGTCAGGCCGTGCCGGAGGGGTTGGAGATCAGATACCGCCAGTATCCGTCCGCGCCCTTACGGGCGATGTCCGTCGCCGTGCCCTCGATGTGCACCCGGGTGCCGTCCGGGCCGATGCCGTCGTGGACATAGTCGTTGATCAACAGGGCGGTGTCGCCCACCACATAGACCTGGCGCAGCGTGACGTCGATCGGGATCCGGTCGCGCACCACCGCCGGGAGCGCGGCCCGCCGCCGCGCCCCGGAGGACGTCTCGCCGGGCCGCACCACATGCATGCCCTCCGGCACGAAGAGGGCATCGAGCAGTCGGAGATTCCGCGCATTGAAGGCGGCCGCGAAGGCCTGGGGAAGATCGGCCGGATCGGCCGGAAGGCCGTCTCCGTTTTGTATGTCGGACATCGGTCGAGTACAGCAGTCGAGAATGCCGGCGTACAGCGGCCGGGACGGATATCTGTCAGCTCCGGGTTTTCGGTGCGAACAACTCCCGGCCGGATCTGACAGATCGCGGAAGAAGACCTGGCCCGGCCTTTCACGGAACCGGCACGATGCCGGTGGTATCCGAGCGCCGCGAATCCAAAACCGGTTGACAAGGAGCAAATCCCTTGACCAGGCTCACCATTCTCTTCCATTCCCGCAGCGGAAACACCTACCAGCTCGTGGAAAAGGCCGCGAAGACGGCGCTCGACGCGGGCGCCGAGGTACGTGTGCGCAAGGCGCCCGAGATCCCCGACCCGATGATCCTCGACAAACCCGCCTATGCCGAGCTCGCGACGGCCACCGCGGACCTCCCGGACGCGGGCCTGGACGACCTGGTCTGGGCCGACGCGATAATGGTCGGCACACCGGTCCACTACGGCCTCCCCGCCCCGCAGATCATGAACTTCATCGACCACACCGGGCCGGTTGCCATTCCCGGCAAGCTGATGAACAAGGCAGTGTCCGCGTTCGCCTCCGGGTCGATGCCGCACGCCGGGCAGCAAGCCGCGATCCTGGCCCTGCACAACGCGTTCTGCCACTGGGGCGCGGTGATCGTGCCGAACGGCTCGGCCGCCGCCGTGCTGCACCAGCCGGGCAACGGGGCTCCGTACGGCACCGGCACTATTTCGCGGCACCAGGCGAACAGCGTGACCGAGGACAACTTTGACGCGATCACATATCAGACGCTGCGCACCCTCCAGATAGCCGGGGCACTCACCCGGGGTCTTCAGCCCGAGCCGAAGATCACCATGGTGAGCGATGAACGGCTGCGCACCTTCGGCTTGAACATCTGACGGGCCCGGCATGACGATGCGCGACACTCCCTGGCCGGAAGGCACGCCGTGCTGGGTGGAGGTGCAGGTCGACGACCCGGTACGGACGAGCGCGTTCTACCGGCGGCTGTTCGGCTGGACGTTCTTCGACCACGGTGCGGAGTATCACCACTATCTGACGGCGCGGCTGGATGGCCGGGCCGTCGCCGACATCGGGCCGCGGCCGTCGGGGCGGGTGGCCGGCGGGCCGTCGGCGTGGCTCGTCTGTTTCGCCGTCCGGAGCGCCGACGCGGTGGCGGAGAAGATCACCGAAGCCGGGGGCGGGCTGCTGCTGCCGCCGGGCGATGTGGGCTCGCACGGCAGGTTCGCGGTCGCCGCCGACCCGGCCGGCGCAGAGTTCGCGATCTGGCAGGCGAACGAATACCTGGGCGCGGAGGTCGCCGGCGTCGCGGGCTCGGTGGTGTGGCACCACTGCCTGAGCAGGGATGCCGAGGCGTCAAAGGCCTTCTACGCCACGGTGTTCGGCCACACCGTGACGCAGGCCCCCGGCTCCGACGCGGGCGACGGCTGCATCACGCTCGACATCGACGGACGCCCGGTGGCCGGAATCGACGAGCCGGCCGCCGAGGCGCCGATGGATGTTCCCTCGCACTGGAAGGTCACGTTCGGTGTCACCGACGTCGACGCCGCGATAGCGAAGACCACCGAGCTGGGCGGCTCGCTGCTCGACGGACCCTTCGACACTCGGCACGGCCGGTGTGCCCTGGTCGCCGACGAACAGGGCACACCGTTCGAAGTGCTCGCGGTCGGCGGCTGACTTCCCGGCGCGGGCCGGCATCGGCGCGGGCCGGGTCGGTCATCGGGACCGACCCGGCCCACCGGGTTTTCTCCGCCGCGAGGAATTCCGGTATCCGTAACACGAGCACAGGCCGGGAAATACGGAGCGAGGCGGACCGGCAGCAGCTGCCAAGTGCGCATAATTGACAGACTTCTGCTGACCTGACGAACCGGGCCACCGTATCTTGGGAAGCCCGCGCTCAGGCGCGAGGGTGGAGACGTGCCCCCTTTACTGATCTCGGTTCGATATTCAGGTGATTGCCGATGCCGGGCGATGGTCCGAATAACCTCGGCCGTCCCGGACCGCCGTTTGGAAGCTGGAGCCAGCCTTGAAAAGGTACATGCTGCCAATTCCGCTGGAAAAGGCAAGACAGCAACCGGAATGGGAGGACCAGGCGCAAGTACAGCGAGCGCGGGAAACCCTGGCCGGCCGGCCCGGACTCGTCGACGCGGCCGATGTGCGCGCACTGGGTACGCAGCTGGCGAAAGTCAGCGCCGGTGCGGCCGAAGTCATCCAGGCCGGTGACTGCGCCGAGGACCCGGCCGAATGCACGGCGGACGACGTCGCCCGCAAGGCCGCCGTCCTCGATGTGCTCGCCGGTGCGATGAAGCTGGCCGGACGCCGTCCGGTGCTGCGCGTGGGACGGATCGCGGGCCAGTTCGCCAAGCCCCGTTCACAGCCGGCCGAGCGCCTCGGTGGGCAGGAACTGGCCGTATTCCGCGGCCACTTGGTCAATGGGCCGGCCCCGGATGCCGATGAACGGCGCCCGGATCCGCTGCGCCTGGTCACCGGGTACATGGCCGCCGCCGACATCATGACCCACCTCGACCGGAGCCGGGCCGGCGGCATCGAGCCCCCGGTGTGGACCAGTCACGAGGCGCTGCTCCTCGACTATGAACTCCCCTTGCTGCGCCGGACCCTCGACGGGAGGCTGCTGCTCGCGTCGACGCACTGGCCCTGGATCGGGGAGCGTACCCGCCAGGTCGACGGCCCGCATGTGGCACTGCTCGCCCAGGTGATCAACCCTGTCGCGGTCAAGGTGGGACCCGGCGTCGGCGCGGACGAACTGCGGGCGCTGTGCGGGGTGCTGGACCCCGAGCGGCAGCCGGGGCGGCTCACCCTGATCGTCCGGATGGGCGCCGGGACCGTGGCCGAGCGCTTGCCCGGCCTGGTCCGCGCGGTGCGCTCGGCCGGGCATCCGGTGGTATGGCTGACCGACCCCATGCACGCCAACACCGTTGTCACACAGGGCGGTCACAAGACGCGCTACGTACGGACGCTCAGGCGCGAGGTCCGCGAGTTCCGCGCCGTGCTGGCCGAGGCCGGGGCGTTCCCCGGCGGTGTGCACCTGGAGACGACGCCCGACCAGGTCACCGAGTGCGTACTCGACGAGTGGGAGGCCGACCGGGCCGGAAAGGTCTATACGAGCTTCTGCGACCCCCGGCTCACCGTGGACCAGGCGCTCGACGTCCTGGGCGCGTGGGGTGAGACCGGACCCCTGACGATGGCGCCCGAAGCGGCCGTGCCGCGACAAGTGACAGGAGGCTGACCGGAATGACAGGAGTGACCGGAGCAACGGGCATGGCGGGCAAGGTCGCACTCGTCACCGGGGCCGCCGGCGGGATCGGCCGGGCCGTGGTGCGTGCGCTCGCCGAGCAGGGCACGGTCGTGGCCGCCGTCGACCGCGACGGCGGGCTGCGCGAGTGCGTCGCCGAACTGACCCGCTCGGGCCTGCCCGTCACGGCCTACCCCGCCGATGTCACCGACGCCGCCGAGGTCGAGGCGACGGTCGTGGCCGTCGAGGCGCGGCTGGGTCCGGTGGAATATCTGGTCAACGCGGCAGGGCTGCTGCGCATGGGCGAGGTCCGCGAGCTGAGCGGCCGCGACTGGGCGGACATGTTCGCGGTCAACGCGGGCGGAGTCTTCCATGTGTCCCGCGCCGTGGTGGACCGGATGGTGCCGCGCCGCCGTGGCGCCCTCGTCACCGTGGCCTCGAACGCCGCGGCGACGCCACGGGCGAAGATGGCCGGATATGCCGCATCCAAGGCGGCGGCCACCATGTTCACCAAGTCGCTCGGCCTCGAGGTCGCCCCGTACGGCATCCGCTGCAACGTGGTGGCGCCCGGGTCGACCGAGACCCCGATGCTGTGGTCGATGTGGCAGGACGACGGCGGACGCGCACACACGCTCAACGGCAACGCGGCCGACTTCCGGGTGGGCATCCCGCTGGGCAAGACCGCCCGCCCCGAGGACGTGGCCGCCGCGGTGCTCTTCCTGCTGTCCGAACAAGCCGGGCACATCACGCTGCACGACCTCACGGTCGACGGTGGCGCGGCGCTCGGCGCCTGAGTGGAACTTCGAGAGGGAGCTGATCATGACCGGGATCCCCGACATCGCCGCGTACCCGATGCCCGGTGAGCGCGACCTGCCGGCCAACACCGCGCGGTGGACGGTGCGTCCGGACCGTGCCGTCCTGCTGGTACACGACATGCAGCGGTACTTCCTGCGACCGTTCGCCGAGGCGCAGCGCCGCGAGCTGATCGGCAGCGTCGTGCTGCTGCGCGAGCGGTGCGCACGTCTTGGCATACCCGTCGCGTTCACGGCGCAGCCCGGCGGCATGACCGAAGAACAGCGCGGACTCCTCAACGACTTCTGGGGTCCGGGCATGCGCCTCGACCCCGCGGACCGGGCCATCACCGACGAGCTGGCCCCGCGCCCGGGCGACTGTGTGCTCACCAAGTGGCGCTACAGCGCCTTCTTCCGTTCGGACCTGCTGGAGCGAATGCGCGCGCAGGGCCGGGACCAGCTGATCGTCTGCGGAATCTACGCCCACATCGGAGTCCTCTCGACCGCCGTCGACGCGTTCACACACGACATCCAGACCTTCCTCGTGGCCGACGCCGTCGCCGACTTCTCCGCGGAGGAGCACCGGCTCGCCCTCACCTACGCCGCGCGCCGGTGCGCGGTGGTGGCCACCACCCGCGGCCTGCCCGCTGGCCGCGGCACGCTCCTCGGGCACGACACCGCGGCGCCCGTGACGGGGGCCGTCGGATGAGCGCCGAGCAGACGGCGACCCGCGCGGCCGAGGCGCTCCTGGACCGGGTGCTCGCCCCCGAGCCGCCGCCGTTCGCCCTGCTCTACCGTCCGACGGCCACCGGTGCCGATCAGGTGGACATCCTCACCGGCCCCGTCCGCGCGGTGGACCGCGTCGCCGGCCTGCCGGTCCCCGAGTCGCCGCACGGCCCCGCCGGGGCGGACGTGCTGGCGCTGCTGCCGTACCGGCAGCTGGCCGAGCGCGGCTTCCCCGCGCCGGACGACGGGCGGCCGTTGCTCGCCATGACGGTACGGGAGCAGGCCGCACTGGGCCGGGCCGAGCTGCTGGACCGCATCCCGGACGTGCCGATCCGGCTGACGGGCGATCACTTCGACATCGACGACGATGCGTACGCGAACCTGGTGCGCCGGGTCCTCGCCGACGAGATCAGCGCGGGCGCGGGCGCCAACTTCGTCATCAAGCGCCGTTTCCTCGCCGACATCACCGACTACACCCCGGCCACGGCGGCCGCGTTCTTCCGGCGCCTGCTGGCCCGCGAGTCCGGCGTCTACTGGACGTTCCTGATCCACACCGGCGACCGCACCCTGGTCGGAGCCACCCCGGAGCGGCACCTCAGCCTGCACGACGGCACCGCGGTGATGAACCCGATCAGCGGCACCTACCGCTATCCCGCATCCGGGCCCACCCTCACCGGTGTCATGGACTTCCTGGGAGACCGCAAGGAGACGTACGAGCTCTTCATGGTCGTGGACGAGGAACTCAAGATGATGTCCCAGTTCTGCGATGCGGGCGTGCGCGTGGTGGGGCCGTTCCTCAAGGAGATGGCCCGCCTCGCACACACCGAGTACTTCATCGAGGGGCGCACCGAGCGCGACATCCGGGAGATCCTGCGCAGCACCCTGTTCGCCCCGACCGTCATCGGCAGTCCGCTGGAGAGCGCAAGCCGGGT
This sequence comes from Streptomyces xingningensis, assembly GCF_054957865.1. Classification (NCBI taxonomy): domain Bacteria; kingdom Bacillati; phylum Actinomycetota; class Actinomycetes; order Kitasatosporales; family Streptomycetaceae; genus Streptomyces; species Streptomyces xingningensis. Next base: position 11,921 of record NZ_JBDJPF010000023.1, on the reverse strand, counting down.
GATCAACCGGTATGAACCACACGGACGTGGCTACTACAGCGGGGTGGTCGCGCTCATCGGCCGGGACGGTCACGGCCGCCGAACCCTGGATTCGTCGATCCTCATCCGCACCGCCGACATCGACTCCGCCGGCCGGATGGCGATCGGGGTGGGCGCCACCCTGGTGCGCGACTCCGAGCCGGAGGCCGAAGTGGCGGAGACGCGGGCGAAGGCGACCGGCCTGCTCACCGCGCTGCGGGCCGCACCAGAGGGCCCCCTGGGACGCCATCCCTCGGTACGGTCCGCGCTGCGGGCCCGCAACGAGGACATCGCGCGCTTCTGGCTGCAGGGGCCCGAGCCCGCGGCGGGCGGCCGTCCGGTGCCGGCCGGGCGCCGGGTCCTGGTCGTCGACGCCGAGGACATGTTCACCTCGATGATCGCCCACCAACTGCGGTCGGCCGGGCTACGGGTGACCGTGCGCCGCTTCGACGAGCCGTACTCCTTCGCCGACCACGACCTCGTCGTGATGGGGCCCGGCCCCGGCAGCCCGCTGGATGTGAGCGAGGCCAGGATCGCCCATCTGCACGACGGAATGGGCCGATTGCTCGCCGAGCGTCATCCGTTCCTGGCGGTCTGCCTGAGCCACCAGGTCCTCAGCCACCGGCTCGGCCTGGACGTGCGGCGCCGCGACACACCCCACCAGGGGGTGCAGAAGGACATCGACCTCTTCGGCCGCCGCGAGCGCGTGGGCTTCTACAACAGCTTTGTGGCACACAGTGCGTCCGACCGGCTGAGTCCGGTGGGCGTCGGCCCGGTGGAGGTCTGCCGGGACGCCGTCACCGGCGAGGTGCACGCGCTGCGCGGCCCGCACTTCGCCGGAGTGCAGTTCCACGCCGAGTCGGTGCTCACCCACGATGGAGTGCGCATTCTCGGCACGCTGCTGACCGGCGCGCTCGACGGGTCGCGGCCCCCCGTCCGGTTGTGAACCACGGGTGGGAACTCCCGTCGCAAGCACGGGAGTTCCCACCTTTTCCAGGGCGCCGCCGCCCGGCGGTCTCACGCCGTGCTCAACACCACCCGCCTGCCGTGCAGTTCGCCCGCCTCCAGCATGCGGTGGGCTTCGGCGGTGGCGCTCAGCGGCAGGGTGCGCACCTCCCGCGGCCGGAGACGGCCGTCGGTCAGCAGGCCGTTGACGCAGTGGGCCGCCGCGGCGAGTTCGGCGACGGTGGCCCTGGTGATGGCGAACCCGACGACCGACCGGTCCTGCACATACAGCGGGCCGACGGGCAGCGAGGGCGTGGTGGGCAGCCCGGCGAGCAGGACGATCCGGCCCCGCCAGGCCAGCAGGCCGACGGCGGTGGCCAGGTCGTTGACACCCGCCGCGTCCAGGTAGAGGTCGACCCCTTTCGGGCACGCCCGGGACAGCCGTGCGCCGAGGTCGTCGCCACCGCGGGCGACCACCGTGTCGGCGCCCAGCGCACGGCAGTACGCGGCGTCATGTTCCTGGGCGACGGCCACCACCCGGGCGCCCGCCCCCGCCGCGATGGCCACCATGGCGGCCCCGACGTTGCCCGCCGCCCCGATGACCACCACGGTCGTCCCGGCGCGCAGCCCGCCGTGGGTCACCAGGCCCAGGTAAGCGGTGGCGGCGGGGTGCAGGAGTGTCACCGCGGTCTCCGGAGCCGCGCCGTTCGGCAGTCGGTAGAGCCGCTCGGCCGGCACGACCGCCCGCTCGGCCGCGGCGCCCTGTCTGCCGCCGTGACCGAGGCTGTTGCACCACACCCGCTCGCCCGGCTCGAACCCCGTCACCCCGTGGCCCACGGCGGCGACCCGGCCGACCAGGTCGCGGCCGACCACAAACGGGAACTCCATGGGCTCGTTCACCGCGCCGGACCGTATGAAGGTGTCGACATGATTGGCCGTCGTCACCTCGACGTCCACCAGCACGTCGTGCGCACCCGGTCGTGGATCGGGCAGTTCACCGAATCGTATGGAATGTGCGGGGCCGAATGCATTGATATACGCAGCACGCATGCCGAGCATCTTCCCGGAGGATTTCGTTTCGGCCGCCCAGTCGGCCGATCAGCCATGGAATGTGTCAACTCCGGTCTGATACCGGGCCGATGCCGTGACGCACTTGACTGATTGCCTCAGCCGTCGTTGCCAGCGGTCCGCCGGCGATTCCAGGATCGAATCGTGCTCTGTCGAACATGCTCGGCTCATTGCCGTGACGGCTTCAGCGCTCCCGCAAGTCCACGGCGGTCCGGAGTGACGAAGGGATGCTCGGAATGAACGCGACGGCGTACGAGATCGCGGTTATCGGCGCAGGTCCTCGCGGGCTTGCCGTGCTGGAGAGGCTGTGCGCCAACGAGCGGGCGCGGCCGTCCCACTCGCGGGTGCTCGTCCATGTCGTCGATTCGGCCCGGCCCGGCGCCGGTGCGGTGTGGCGCACCGATCAGTCGCGGCACCTGCTGGCGAATACCGTCGCCTCCCAGATCACCGTCTATTCCGACGCGGCATCCCGCATCGAAGGGCCGATCGAACCCGGGCCGAGCCTGTATGAATGGGCCGCGTCACTCGCCGTGCCCCAGCCGCACGGCAGTGCGGTCAATCATGCGTATGAGGCCGGCCTGCTGGCCGAGGCACGGTCACTGGAGCCGAATTCCTATCCGACGCGTGCCTTGTGCGGACGGTACTTCGCCGACTGTTTCCGCCGTGTCCTGGACGGCGCACCCGCCCATGTCGAGATCCGGGTTCACCAGTCGCGCGCCGTGGCCATGGCCGACACCCACGGATATCCGGGCGGGCCACAAGGGGTCCGCCTCGCCAACGGAACACGGCTGAACCACCTGGACGCCGTCGTGCTCACCCTGGGCCATCTGCCGGCCCGGCCGACCCCGCAGGAGGAGCGCACCGCGAGCCTGTCCCGGATCAATCACCTGATCTATCTTCCCCCCGCCAACCCCGCCGACGCCGGCCTCGACGGCATCCCGGCCGGGGAACCGGTGCTGCTGCGGGGTCTCGGGCTGTGCTTCTTCGACTATCTCGCGCTGTTCACGCTCGGCCGCGGCGGCCGCTTCGACCGGGACGGTGACGAGCTGGTGTACCGGCCCAGCGGCAAAGAGCCGGTGCTGTACGCCAGTTCGCGGCGGGGTGTGCCCTTCCACTCCCGGGGCGAGAACGAGAAGGGGGCACACGGCCGTTACCTGCCGCGCCTCCTCACGGCCGGCCACATAGCCGGCCTGCGCTCCCGAGCCGGCGGCGGGGCCCCGCTGCTGTCCTTCAAGAAGGACCTGTGGCCGCTCATCGCGCGCGAGGTGGAGACCGTCTACTACGAGACCCTGCTGACCTGCCGCCAACGGGCCGGCGAACGAGCGGCGTTCGCCGAAAGCTACCTGGCCTGCACGGCGCCGGCCGAGTGCGAGGCCGTGCTGGACGCCTACCGCATCCCGGCCGCGGACCGGTGGGACTGGAACACGGTCACCGACTCCGCGCGGGAGCGGAAGTTCGCCGACCGCCATGACTTCCGCACCTGGCTGCTCGGACGGTTGGACGACGATGTCCGACAGGCGCGCCAGGGCAATGTCAGCGGCCCGCTCAAGGCCGCTCTCGATGTCCTGCGCGACCTGCGCAACGAGGTGCGCCTCGCGGTCGACCAGGGCGGCCTGGAGGGGACGTCGCACCGTGACGAGCTGGAACGCTGGTACACGCCGCTCAACGCGTTCCTCTCCATCGGCCCGCCACCGAGGCGCGTCGAGGAGATGATCGCGCTGATCAAAGCCGGCGTCCTGGAGCTGACCGGCCCGGACACCCGGATCAGGATCGACACCCGGGGCCGTTCGTTCGTGGCCGGCTCCGACACGGTCCCCGGACCCACCATCCGTGCCCATGTCCTCATCGAGGCGCGGCTGCCGGAACCGGACCTGCGGCGCACCGCCGACCCGCTGCTGCAACACCTGCTCAACACCGAGGCGTGTGCCCCCTACCGCATCGGCACCGCGGACGGCGGCGCGTACGAGACCGGCGGGCTGGCGGTGACGGAGCGGCCGTACCGGCTGACCGACGCCCAGGGGCGGGCACACCCGCGGCGCTTTGCGTATGGCGTGCCGACCGAGTCGGTGCACTGGGTGACGGCGGCCGGGATCCGGCCCGGCGTGGACTCGGTGACCATCGCCGACGCCGACGCGATCGCGCGCGCCGTGCTCGCCCTGGGCACCAGCGCGGCCGAAGCCGGTACGGCGGCCGAGAGCGATCGCACCGAGGTCGTGGTGTGAGCGAGTCATCCGCCGGCGCCGTCGCCCAGGCGGCCGGTCTGCACACCATGGACGCCGGACTGCTGTCGCCGGTACGCGCCGGAACCCCCGTGGAGCACGCCGTGTCCGACGCCGCGTGGGTGCAGGCCATGCTGGATGCCGAGGCCGCGCTCGCCCGTGCCCAGGCCGCCGTCGGCGTCGTGCCGCCGTCGGCCGCGCAGGCCATCACCGCCGCCGCCCGGGCCGACCGGCTGGACCTGCGGACCCTGGCGGTGGACGCGCGCGAGAGCGCCAACCCCGTGGTCGGCCTGGTCCGGGCCCTGACCCGGGCGGTGTCCGCCGTGGACCCGGCCGCCGCCGAGTATGTGCACTGCGGCTCGACCAGCCAGGACATCTTCGACACCGCCGCGATGCTCATCGCCCGCAGTGCGCTGCGACTGCTGCACAAGGACCTGGCCCGGGTCGCGGCCGCGCTCGCGGGCCTCGCCCGCGAACACCGTGACACGGTGCTTCCCGGACGCACCTTGGCACTTCAGGCCGTGCCCACCACCTTTGGGCTCAAGGCCGCCGGGTGGCGGCGGCTGGTGCTCGACACCGACGCCCGGGTGGCCACCGTCCTGTCGGCGCTGCCCATCTCACTCGGCGGCGCCGCGGGCACGATGGCCGGATATGTGGAGTACGGCGCCGACGCGGAACGCCTGATGTCGGCGTTCGCCACCGAGACCGGGCTGAGCGTGCCGGTGCTGCCGTGGCACACACTGCGCACCCCGGTCGCCGACCTCGCCGCCGTGCTGGCACACGGCGCCGGGGCGCTCGGCAAGTTCGCGGTCGATGTGCAGTCGCTCACCCGCACCGAGGTCGGCGAGGTCGTCGAGCCGCACCTGCCCGGACGCGGCAGTTCCTCGGCCATGCCGCAGAAGCGCAACCCGGTGCTGGCCACGCTGATTCGCAGCGCCGCGCTGCAAGTCCCGGCACTGGCCGCCGTACTGACCCAGTGCATGCTCACCGAGGACGAGCGCTCGGCCGGCGCATGGCACGCGGAGTGGCAACCACTGCGCGAATGCCTGCGCCTGACGGGCGGCGCCGCGCACACGGCGGTGGAGCTGGCCGAGGGCCTGGTGGTGCGGCCGGAGCGGATGCGCGCCAACCTCGCGCTCACCGGCGGTCAGATCGCCGCCGAGCGCCTGGTGGCCGCGCTGGCCCCGCTGCTGGGCAAGGGCGCCGCGCGAGACCTGCTCAACCGTGCCGCCGAGGCGGCGGAACGGCACGGCCGGCCACTGGCCGAGCAGCTCGGGACGGCGCCCGAGCTCGCGGCCCGGATCGACCCGGCGGAGCTCGCCCGGTTGTGCGACCCCACCGGTTATGTCGGCGCCGCGGCCACCCTCGTGGAGCGGTCCCTGGCCCCCGGCGCCGAGGCCTGACGGAACCACCTCGGCCCTGACGCCGGTGACGACGCCCCTGACCGTCGTCCCGCCTCGGAACCCGGACCGCCTTCGACGTCGTCGAAGGCGGCGAGCAAATGCCCCATTCCGGCAGAGGCACTTCCTCGGGTCACCATGGAATCCTCGGTCGGCCACGATGCTGACCAGTCTGACCTTGCTCATGACCAGCTGACCGGCCGACAGCCTTGCGCGGCACCTGGGCGGTGCGTTTGGATTTTTCAGAGCCTTCGGGGCCGGGAGAAGCCAAGGCCGCTTGAATCATCGGCGACGAATGCAGCCTTGCCGCTCCTGAGACCGGCCATCAGCGGCACAATGCGGCCGGAACAAAGGGGGAGAAATGAACGAGCGTCGAAAGCTTCGGGAACCGGCGAGCCGTCGGGACTCTTTACCCCGCTGACCGTGGCGCACCATGGATCGCCCGCCTCCGAGGCGATCGATGGTCCGACTGGCTCAGCAATTCGTTCCCATTTCAATTCGGCCCGGAATTCATGGACATGCGCGCAGTGAGCACGCTCGGCTGCGCGGTCCTGCCGGGCACGCGCCCGAGCGCCAACCCACCCGTGCGGCACCTGGACGGAGCGCCCGGCAGCCGGTGATCCGGCCGCCTCCGCGTACCACAGGTGATCCATCACATCTTCCGGAACTCTTCCGAACAGCAAGTCTCCGAGCCTACGCACCCGCGTGCGCCGACGATGCCGCACGCGCTGACGACCGGCACTGTGCCACCGCACCCCGCGATGGCGCACACCGTCGACCCCCCACCGGATTCAGCTGCGCCCTCATCCATGCCTTCGCGCAATGCAGGGCCGCCTCCTGCTCTCGCCCCCCACATCCATCCATGGCAACCACGCACCCTGTGTGCGCACCGCAACTCGCCCCAAAACCGCACGAGTCACAGAAGCACAAGCGACCTTGACAAGCGCACTCGACCGGAGCCCCGGATACGAGCTGCACAACACACAAGGAGAAGTGACATGACTCTTGTAAGTGGCGAACCACATGGCATCGACTTTCCGGGTTCCTTAGCAAATGGAGCCGATCCCGACGCGACCAGGCGAGTGGCCCTCGACCGGTCGGTGGCGGAGCTGTCTCCCATAGCCTTCTCCTCGCTGCCGCGGGCCGATCAACGCCGAAAAGGCCTGATGTATCTGCGCGGCCTCCTGGGAGCGACGGGGAGGAAGTCGGTAAGGAACATTGCGGCCTTCCTGGGAGAACAGGTCAACGATCAGGGCCTGCACCACTTCATCAACGACTCCACCTGGGAATGGGACCCCATGCGAGAAGCCCTGGGTCGCTATCTGGTCGGCCGACTGCCCCCACAGGCATGCGTGTTGCACCTCATGGTCATCCCGAAATCGGGCACCCACTCCGCGGGTGTGGCCCGGACGTTCTCATGGGAACGCGGCCAAGCCGTCACCGCACAGCAGGCGATAGGGGTGTGGGGTGTGTCCGCACACACGGCGACCCCGCTGAACTGGTGGCTGCACATGCCCTCTCACCGGCCGCGAGGCGACGGGGCCTCGGTGCCGCACGAGGCGGGCCCGACGACACCGGAGGATTCGATGGTGCGGGCCTACCTCGAAACGGCAGCACGCCTCCGCCTGCCACAGTGCCCGGTGATTTTGAACGCCGAGCGGCTGGACGGCATCAGACTGGTCACCAAGCTCGGCGCGGCGGGACTGAGGCATATCTCCAGCATCGCCAAGGACACCTGGCTGCTGCCCAACGACCCCACGCTGCCCGGTTGGGGCGAGAGTCCGCTGCAGGCAGGCCAGATCGCACAGCTGGCCAAGACGGGCCGCAAACGCGTGGCCCTGATCCCCTCAGGAACCCCGGACGCCATGGAACTCGTCGCCGCCGTACGAGTCCGCCTTCCGGCCGTGCTCGACACGACGGAACGCGCCCACGGAAGCGGGGACTTCCTCCTGCTGGGCGTCGGCCGTGGCGGCCCGCAGTGGCCTGAGAAACTCTGGCTGACCGACATGGCGACGACCGACCACGCCACCCTGCTGCGCTTCGTGGGACTCAGCCGACGGGTCGAGTGCCGCGGTGTGCCACGCGCCGAGCGCGTGGGCATCCGGGACTTCGTCGGCCGCTCGTTCGCAGGCTGGCACCGCCACGCCACCCTCGCCACGGTCGCCCACGCGGTCACGGAGCTGGCCGAGCACAGACTGGCGAGCTGCCCCGTCTGACCTGCGGCCCACTGCCGGCCCCGCGGGGGTGGGAACGGCCACCATGATCCGGTGGATCCTCGGTTCGTCCAGCCGGGGATCCACCGCTCCCACCTCAAGCTCCCACCACGACTGTGGTTCGCGCGGTTCAGCGGACCCTTCCCCGCGGTTTGAGCGCCACCGGCGGCAGTTCGGGGGCGGGCAGCCGGTCCCCGTCGTACCCGTGCACCGCACCGAAGCGGGAGCCGGTCATCCAGTCCGTACGGGCCTGTGCGACATCCTCGTGGGACCGGCCCACGAAGTTCCACCACATCACGATCCGCTCCTCGAAGGGCTCGCCGCCGAGCAGCATGAAGGCACTGTCCACATCGGCCCGCAGCGGCAGTTCGGAGCGGCCGCAGCCGAGGTAGAGCATGGACCCGGGAGCCAGCCGCACCCCGTCGATCTCCGCCTCGCCGGACATGGTCAGCGCCGCGTACTCGAAGTCCGGCCGCACGGGGAGGCGGGCGGAGGAGCCCGCGGGCAGGGTGACGTCCGCGCCCACGATCGGGGTGAAGGTGGTGGCGGGGGAGCCGGTGCCGTCCAGTTCACCCATGATGACGGTCGCGTCGATGCCGCCCCCGGCCACCCGGGGCAGCTCGCCATGGTGCTCCCAGGTGGGCGCCGTGTGCCGGTGCGCATCGGGCAGTGCCACCCACAACTGCGCACCGTGCAACAGGCGGGCATGCTCGCGGGGCGACTCCTCGGAGTGTGAGATCGCCCGCCCCGAGGTCATCAGCCCCAGCTCGCCCGGGCGCAGCGTCTGCAGACTGCCGAGGCTGTCGCGGTGCAACACCTCGCCCTCGCGCAGCCAGCTGACGGTCTGCAGGCCCAGGTGCGGATGGGGTGGAACCTGCATGCCGGGCTCGTCGGCGATGTCATCCGGCCCGTAGTGGTCGACGAAGCACCAGGCGCCGACCATCCGGCGGCCGAGGCTCGGCAGCAGGCGTCGCACGACGGTGCTTTCGCCGAGCGGCACATTCTTGGCGGGCAGCAGGTCGTGAACGGGCCGAGCGGTGATGTGGTCGCGGCCGCCGCAGAGAGTGGGGGAGGGCTTGAGGTCGAGGTTGCTCATGGGTGCACTCTGCCAGGGCGGGCATCGGTTGAGGACGGTGGTCACCGGTTGTCCGGCGGGGTTCCCGGTCGGAGCCCGGCCGTAAGGATTTGGGATCATGAGGTGTGACCCGAATCCTGACCAGAAGTGACCTGGAAGCCGTGCTGGAGCCCGGGCCCTGCGCGGCTGCCCTGGAAGAAGGCTTTCGCGGCGCCGACCGCTCGTCGGTGACCGGGCAGCGAGTGCGCACCGACCTGCCGTTCCCCGGCACGGCCACCGCACTGATCCCCGGGCTGTTGCCCGGCATCGACGCGTACACGGTGAAGGTGAACGCCAAGTTCCCCGGCGGGGATCCGGCCCTCCGTGGGGTGATCTGCCTGCACAGCGGACGCGATGGTGAGCTCCTCGCGCTGCTGGATTCCGCCACCATCACCGCCTGGCGCACCGGACTGGCCGCGGCCCTGGGCACTCATGTCCTCGCCGGTCCCGACCCGGGCGGTGAGCTGGTGCTCGGGGTGGTGGGCGCGGGCGCGCAGGCCGAGCTCATGGTCCGTGGGCTGCGCGGCATGCGGCGGTTTCGCGCCGTCGTCGTGCAGGACACGGATCCGGCCCGGGCCGCCGCCTTCGCCGCCCGGCACGGCGGGCGCGTACTCGCCGCTCCGGGAGAGGTGGCCGCTGCCGCCGATGTCGTCCTGCTGGCGACCTGGTCGCGCACGCCGTTGCTGCACCTCGCCGACACCCGGCCGGGACAGCACTTCACCTCGCTGGGGGCCGATGAGCCCGGGAAGCAAGAGCTCTCCGCCGACCTGCTGACTTCCGCGCTCCTGGTGGTCGATGACCGTGAGCTGGCCGCCGCCATGGGGGCCCTGGCGGCGGCGGGACTTCCCGCCACGGCCGCCGGGGCCACCCTCGGCGAGATCCTGCGCGGCGAGCACCCCGGCCGCGGCGCCCAGCCGACGCGATCCATCTATGCCCCGGTCGGGCTTCCCTGGCAGGATCTCGCTCTTGCCTGGCTCGCGTATCAGCAGGCCGAACGGCGTGGCGTGGGAACGCATATCGACCTGCTCGGCTGATCGGGAGCGCCCGCGCCGACGGTCAAGCGGTGAAAACGCGGTCGAGTTGGCGGTCGACCAGGGCCAGCGCCTCCTCGGGGGTCCGCTGCCCGAGCAGCACCCTGGTCTGCAGGCCATCGGTGCCGGCCAGGAGGAACTCGGCCTCGGCGACGGGGTCGACGGCCGAGGGCACCTGGCCCAGCTCCTGGCCCTGGGCGATCAGCCCGGCGATCAGGGCCTCGAGCGCGGGGGGCGCGTCGCGGGCCACCGCCGCGAGGCCGGGGTCGGTCAGAAATCTCACGAAGTACGCCACATACACCAGATGCCGGGTCCGCCGCTCCTCGTCCAGCGGGAGCATTTCCATCAGTACCCCGCGCACGATCGCCCGCGGCCCGGGGTCGTCGCCGAGGGCCAGCACGCGCTGCCGGGCCTGTTGTTCGGCATCGGTGTTCAGTATCTCCAGCGCGGTGAGCAGCAGGCCGTCGCGGGTGCCGAAATAGTACTGGACCAGCCGTACGGAGACCCCGGCCTCGGCGGCCACCTGCCGCAGGGTGACGTCCTCCAGCCCGCCCTGGCAGGCCAGTCGCCACACGGCCTCGGCGATCTGGCGACGACGCTGGTCGTGATCTGCCTGTCGGGGCATGGGAACTCGTCCTTTCGTGCCTCACGGTGGCGGGCCTCGCGAGTGTTATGGTTCGATCGTATCAAAACGGTGCGGGCGGGCCGTCGTCCGCGGTCGCGGCCCAGGGGCCGACGGGGAGTGAGGTAGCGATGAAACCAGTGGCAGGGCAGGTCGTCGGCATGATCCTTTTGGTGCTGGGGGGCCAGGGCGCCATCCGGCTATTGGTCGACCACGGCAACTCCGGGATCCTCGGCTGGGTTTCGGGCGGGTTCATGGTACGGATGATCTGCTACGCGGCGATCACCGTGGTGGGGGTGTCCCTGGCCGTCTGGGGGAGCAACGCGCGGACGAAGAAGGCCGGGCAGGGAGCGTGACCGCCGGGGCCGGCTGTGTCGTCGGCCCCGCGTCCGGCCGGGGCCCAGGGCCCTCATGACGGATCAGGCGTGGAGAATGGGGGCATGAGAGAGATCGTCAACTCCCAGGAGCTGTACGCCTGGTGCGGGGATGACCTGCTGTGCAGATGGGCGGCCCAAGATCGGGACGGGCGGGTCCGTGCCTGGGCGAGCGAGGACCGTCGTGCAATGGTCGCCGCACGGCCGGCCCTCTCGGGGCGTGACCGGCTTGTGGTGTGGGGAGCCGACGATGCCGCGGTGCCCCTGGTGCGTGAGGTGCTGGCGGAAGTCGGCCCCGCCTACCGGCCGTTCGGCGATGGCGCGGTGATCGATGCGCTGGTCCGCGAGATACCGGCCCTGACGGAGGTCGGCGGCTTCGGCTGGATGGACTGTACGGAGACGGTCGATCCCACCGCCGTTGCGGACGGGGCCGAGTGGCTGCCGCAGGAGGCGCTGCCCGCGGTGAGTGCTCTGGTGGAGGCCCACTTCCCCGCCTCGCATGCGAAACCGGGAGTCCCGGGCGTCGAGCGCTGGGCCGGGGTGCGGGACGATGCCGGCCGGCTGGCCGCGGTGGGGGCGTTGGCCTGGTCCGCTCCGACGGTGGGATTCCTCTCGGGCGTCGCGGTGCGGCCCGAGGCCCGCAACCAGGGGATGGGGCGGCGGATCTGCGGATTCCTGCTCGCCGAGGCGCTGAGGTCGTACGGGGCGGCCGGGCTCATGGTGGACGACTGGAATCATTCCGCCGTGCGGCTGTACCGGGGCATGGGCATGCGCTACCGGGCCCTGCGGGCCGCCGCCGTCGAGCCGGCCGCCGGCCCCTCGGCCCGGAGGCCGAAGGGCCGCGGCGGCGCCTAGGAGTGTGCTGAAGATCTAGGCCGGATCAGCGAGCGGCGTCCGGTGCGTGCAGCTGCAAGGCG
>NZ_JBDJPF010000022.1:0-91398 GCF_054957865.1 Streptomyces xingningensis | reverse complement strand
GTACGCCCTTCACGCACCAACCCGGGGCCGATCCACAGGTCTTGAGCATTGCTCGTCTCACAGCGGTCCCTCCGCTATCCCGAACGGACCGACGGACTTGATCCGTTTGAGGTGCGGCGCGATCAGGTGACCCGAGCCGTTCGCGCTGAGTGGAGCCAAAGGAAGGTGCGCTGAGTCCATCGTGATGTTGGAGCACTGCCAGTGAATGCCGTTCACCGGGCGGTTTCCGGGGGCGGGACGACGACGGTGAGGTAGGCGCGGGTGCCGGTGCTGTTGCGCATGGGCCGGTAGTCGGCGGGACCGCAGTTGCCCGATCGCTGCATGGCGTCAACAAGGCGGCGCACAGCCTGATCGTCGCCCATGAGGCGGACCTGCACGGGCTGGGGGCCTGACGGTTGCCCGGGTACGGCGGGCGCGGGTCCGCTGGGGAGTCGGCGGCGGTTCACTCGTCTTCCCCCTTCGGCGCCAGGCGGGCGGGGACGCGTCCGGCCTCCAGCTCGGCGCGCTCCTCGGGGGCGATGTGGGAACAGGCGCGGCGTTCGACGGCGGCGCGGATGAACTCGGGGCGGCTGGAGTGGATGCCGTGGGTGGGAGCGCTCAGGCCGTTGTGGAGTTCAGGGCACTGCCAGCGCATCGGGTTCAACGGACGGTCTCCTTCGGGGCGGTGGGGACAGCGGTGAGGCGGGGCTGGAGCGCCCTTGCGCGGGCGGTGGAACGGGTCGCCTCGGAGAGGGCGTTGAGGAGGCCCTGGGCGGCGAGGGGGCCGAGATGGATCGCCCCTTGGGCGTCGGGCGAAGCCCAGGAGCGGCAGGTGTCGAGCAGGGTGGCGACGTCGGCCAAGAGGTCTTCGAGGGTCATCGCGGACTTCATCGCGTGCCGTCCTCCTCGACCCGCGCGAGCTCCTGCACGGCGCGGTTGACGTCCTCGGAGCGGGCGATGCCGCAGGCGGCGAGGATCGCCCAGTCGGCAACGCGCCCGAGGGCGGCGGCACGCGCTTCGTGCCAGGAGACGGGCGGCATCTCGGGGTAGTCGGACAGCTCCGCGGCGACGTCGGCGGCCTCGTTCTCGTACGTCTCGGCTTCGCCGGCCGCGAGCTCCGCCTGACGCGCGAGGAGCTGAGGGCGGACGGTGTGGTGGCGGCGGTAGCTCCACACGACCGTGCCGCCTTCTTCGAGGCGCTGGATCAGCCGGAAGACACGGCGGTAGTAGTGAGCTCCGACGGCGCGGTGAAGGCGCCGCCGCAGCGCGGTGGAGTCGGTCAACGGGGTGTCCTTCCGAGGATCACGAGGAGGCAGCCGATCGCTACGAGTGATGAACCGGCCCAGGTCGAGACGGGGGAACCTGTGCTGCGGCCGAGCCACGCCATGCCGAGGCCGACGAGGACGGTGACGACGCCGAGGCTCTTACCGGAGGGCAGGCGGCTGGTTCCGCTTCGGGACAGGCGCTCTATTTCCCCGGCTATCGCGGCCGTCTCCTTGATGTAGAGGTCTTTGGCCGGGTGGCCGTCGGGGTACGTGGCGATGACGCTGCGGCGGTCGTCGAGCGTTTGTCTGAGCACGGCGATGCGCTCGGCGGGGGTGGGGCCGAACAAGGGCATGGAGAGCTCACTCCTGGACTGGTTCGGGATCGGTGTTTTTCACGAGCCGCAGCCGGGGGCGGCCGTGGCCGGCCGGGGCTCCGTCGGCGGCCAGTGCAGGGGTAGGTAGGTCGGAGGTAGCCGTCTGACCTGCGGGACTACTGCCTACCTGGGGGCTGGAAGGGGCTGGGGGAGGGGGTGCGGGAAGGCGCTGAGAGGGGGCCGGAGAAGGGACGGGAGAAGGCTCTTCCGTACGCGCGAGAAGGGGCTGGGGCGCGGGCCGGGAGGAGATGAGGGAGGCCAGATAGTCAGCCCCGGGGCGGAAGGTGATGCCGTGCTCGTGCCGCTCCACGGTGAGGGAGAGAGGAGCGTCGAGCGCGGCCAGGGCGGGGGCGGCGTCGTCGCACTGGATGCCCATCCGGTTGTGGCCTTCGACCTTCACCCCTTCGCGGAAGGGGATTCCGTATCGGCCGCACGCGGCGCGGATCTCGGTTGCGGACCAGGTGGTGAAGTGGGGGTGAGTGCTCGCCAGTGCGGGGAGCAGATCCACGACGTGGGCACCGTTGGTGCCGCCGATCACCTTACGGAGCGTCACAAGGAAGAAGTGGCGTACCTCGTCCTCGCCCAGCCCCTGCCCTGCCTCCTCGTCCTCGTCGCCGTCCTCCTCCCCCGCTATTTCTTGATCAACTCCCCGAGGCGGCGCTACCGCCAGAGCGGCCACGATCCACGCTCCCCCGCCGACCGCGTAGACGACCGGCAGCCCTCTCCACCCCTCCACAGCCGTGGTGGCCGACTCGATCCAGGGCCCGGCGAATTTCCCGGCCGTCATCAGGCCGGCCAGCGCCGCGAAGGCGCCCGGGACGACGGAGGAGGGCGCCCACTTCCGCCCCCGCAGCTTCTGCCGCACGGCGCAGCCGAGGCGGCGCAGGAGGACGAGGGAGCCCTTGCCCAGGAGTCCCAGCAGGAGCTTCGAGCCCGCGAAGAAGGAACGGAGCAGGTGACCGGGGCGGAAGAGGACATAGGGCTTCAGGTCGGGGCAGGCGAAGGTCCCCCGGACGCTCAGCGACCCCAGGACACGCCGTAGCAGCGCGCGCGGTATCGCGCTCCTCATCGCAGGCCCGGGACATGGGAGAGGGCGCTATTGATGATCTGTTCCGGCATCAGCCACACGGCGCCCGCCTGGTGATACGCCGTTGCGGTCACGATCCCGAGGAAAGCCGCGATCGAGGGCGGCATCTTCTTCGAGTAGATGAGGACGATGGTTAGCACCAGGGCGACGGCGGCGGGGCCGGTGTTGGCGAACGCGTCTTGCAGGCTGCCCGTCACGCCCTTGGATATCTCGCCTGCGGCGCTCCAGCGGTCGCCCGCCAGCATGTAGAGCGTGCCCGCGAGAAAGCCGGTGACGGCCGCCCCCTGGGGCGCCAGCTTGGCGGAGGAGCCCTTGCGGCAGCGCAGGAAGAGATAGACGGTGATCGCGACGGCAAGACCGCCAGCACCGAAGAAGCCGAACGTGGCGCCGCCCCCGGCGGCCAAATTGACGGAGGACACGGAAAATCCCTTCGGGGCGCAGTGTGCGTCAGTGGTTGGTGTTGGCGAAGCCCAGGGCGAGGACGGTGGTAGCGAGGGGGACGCGGCAGAACCACGCAAGCGGCGGGAACCAGTGCCGCGTAGGGTGGTCGATCTTCCAGCCGATGACGCCGGTCACGATCAGCGCAACGACGGTCGCGGTCGTGATCGAGGTCTCGCGGCCGGCCGACTCGAAGAAGCGCACTTCCCAGGTGCCGAGGCTTTTGCCTCCGAAGATGCGCAGCTCCCATCCCAGCCATGCGGCCGTGGCGTTGTAGAGGAGCCCGCGGGTGACCGGCTGGAGCGCATACCACCATTCATGGGTGTGTTCATTGCCGTCATGGATGACGGGCCGGGGACGGTAATGCCGCTGGTGCTGGTGCTCGTCCTCCTGGTGCTCCTCCTCGCCGCTGCGCTTGCGGAGCGCGCGAAGGCGCTTCAGGCGGCGGGCGCGGCGGCTGGGGGACGGCGCTTCCTCTTCGGCCTCGACGGGTAACTCGACGTCGCCCTCGACGGCTTGGCGCTGCTGCTTGGCGGCGGCGTTCGCCGTCCTGACCCGCGCTGCCCACCGCCGCAGGGGCGACGGCCCCGGGGCGGCCTCGACGGCGGCCTCGGTCTCGTCCTCGACGTCTTCCTCGGCTCCGACCGTGGGCGGCTGACTCGGCATTGGCGGGATGTCGGGCTTCGGTGGCAGGGGGGACTCGTCCGGCAGCAGATCACCCGGCGGCTTCGTCCACCACGGGCCCGGCTCGGGTTCTTCGGGCGGCAGGGGGACGTGGAAAGGATCGGTGTTCGAGTGCTGCTCGGTCTGTATGTCGGTCACAGTGGGAGGCGTCCTCTCCTTCAGGGGACGAAGGGGCCCGGGGTGGTGTCGGAGCCGTTCCCCGGGCCCTGCTCCGTTGCTGCGTCCTCCGGGCCGGTGCGCTTCTCCCCTTGTGGGGCGCGGACTTCCGGCCGGAGAGGCGGTTACACGGCGTGCTCTTCGGCGCCCTCGGCGGCGTACATCGCTTCGAGCTCGGCGGCCTCGATTTCCGCGCGGAACTGCTCGTCCTCGGCGAGGCGCTTGCGGGCCTCGCGGATGCAGTCGCCGCCCCACGTCTCGGCGCGGCCGTACTGGTCTCCGAGGCTCTTCGCGGTGATCTTGCGTTCGCCGACGAGGGCACGGGCGGCCTCGCGGATGCCCTCCTCGCGCTGGGCGGCGCGAGCCCCGCGAGTGGTGCGCTCCTCGTTTTCCGAGGGTTGACGCCGCGCACTTTCCGAGGGTCCCGCGTCATTTTCCGAGGGTCGGCGGCGGGCACTCTTCGAGGCTCGGGCAGCGGCTCGCTCCGCCTTCGCGGCGGCCTCACGCTGGGCGGCCTCGGCCTTTTCGCGAGCCTCGCGTTCGGCGGCCTCGCGTTGGCGTGCGGCTTCTTCCTCAATGGCCCTGGCCTGGGCTTCCGCGATGATCCGCTTGTTCTCGCGCTCCGCCTCGGCAGCCTTCTCGGCCTCGCGGGCCTGCCGCTCGCGGTCCTCCTTCTCAGCCTCGATTTTCGCGGCCTCACGCTTGTGCTGGCCCTCGATTTCCGCGAGCTTGATCTTGGTGCGCTCCTCGCGTTCGGCGGCTTCGCGCTCCCTCGCGGCGGTCTCGCGGGCCAGCTTCTCCTCGTGGGCGCGGGCCTCGCGAAGCTTCTTCTCCTCGTAGGCGCGGGCCTCGCGGTCGGCCTCGATTTTCCGGCGTTCGGTCTCGCGCTGAGCCTCGATCTTCTGCCGCTCCGCCTCGCGGTCCGCCTCGATTTTCGCGGCTTCGCGGGTCTCGCGTTCTGCGCGTTCGGCCTCCCACCGGGCATCCTCGGCGGCCTTCTCCTCGGCCTCGATCTTTGCCCTCGCGGCCTCCTCGCGTTTGCGCTCCTGCTGCTCGTCCCAGTGACGGACGGTCATCTCATAGCGGGTCATGCGGTCGGTGACCCACCGCCGCAGCACGCTCGCGGACTCCACGAGGAAGACCGTGAAGAACGGCACCACCGTGTGGAGGAGGACCCCGCCGGCGTCCGGCTGCGGGACAAGACGGAAGCCGTCCGGGTAGAGGGAAGGCCAGCAGTTCATGAGCCACACCGCGAGCCCCGCGAACCAGCGGAACACCATCGGCCAGCCCTTCGACCGGTAGCCGTGCCGGGCCAGGCGGTCCTCGATGTAGAGCAGCCCGAGGAGGGCGAGGGTGCCGAGGGGATCGGGCAGCCACGCGGTGCTGACGGGGGTGCCGAGGCTGATGGCGAAGCGGGTGACGTTGACGCAGGTGAACGCCAGACACCCGGCGCCGATGATGATCAGAGCCCAGGTCATGACCCACAGCACGGTGCGGAGCTCTGCGATGGCTTCGCGGGCCTGGGCGGCCTCCCGGTCGGAGACGAACGCGGGGTCGGAGGCCGGGGCGGTGGCTGTGACGGTCATCGTTCGGCCGCCTCGTCGCCGGAGCCGTCGGCCGCGTCTTCCTCGTAGATGTCGGCGGTCAGGACGACGCGCACCCCGTCGCATTCGCCGTACGCGCACAGCCGCAGGACGCCCAGGGAGCGGCCGGCCGGGCGCTCGGTCAGGCCGAGGTGCTGCCGCCAGAGCTCGAACACGGCCCGGCGGCCGTCGTCGGGGCACTGCACCGTGCCGTGCAGCTCGCGGCCGGTGTGAACGGTCCAGGGGATCGCGGGGAGTTCGGCGTCGGCGGCGCGCTTCAACAGGCGCGTCAGCGCGTGGGCGGCGTCGCGCTGCCATCGGCGGACATCCCCGGCGGTGTAGAGGTTGTTCACGGCTGTACTCGTTTCTGCTGGAGGCGGCGGCCGGCCTGCACCGACTCGAAGAAGGGGGCGAGGTCCCTGACCCGCTTGTGGAGGGGCAAGGGCTTGCGGTGGCGCCCCATCAGCGGGCCTCGCCCGGCGCGGACTCGCCCAGCAGGAGCTCCGCCTGGACGGAAACCGTCGCGCTGCCGCTGTGGCCGATCGCTTCGGCGAGGCCGCCGTCGCTGAAGCGAAAACCGGGGGACTCGATCGCCTCGCGGACCGCCTCCATCAGTACCGCGGAGACAGGACGATGCATTTTGATCGAGATGTCCGCGCCGATCCCGGCGGCGTCGGTCAGGAACTCGATCAGGCGGGCGAACAGGTCGTCGGCAAGATCCTGCTCGGCTTGCGCGGGCGTTATGGTCTTCACGCGTCGGTCTCCTTGTCTTGGAAGGGTTCGGCGAAGGCCCTGATCTGGCGTGGCATCGCTGGTCAGGGCCGTTTTTTCTGCGCGGAATTGGGTGGACGGAGCGGGATTCGAACCCGCGCTCCCGCAGGAGCCCACCGAGGGCCGTCCTTGGGTGTGTTCTCCGCCGTGCCCGATTCACCTCCTTCGCGGGCTTTGGCGGCACCTGTTCAGTTCTCAAGATCCGGGCGCTTCCATCCGACGGGTTGGCTACCGCTTCAGGGCGCGTTTGTGCAGGTCAAGCAGGGTGCAGCTCCAAGCATGAGTCCCGTTGCCGGGTTTCCAGTCGGGCTCGGGGGCGACTCTAGACCTGTCGAATCGTAAGTTTCAACAGGTTCGACAGTTTCGCTGTGGTCGGTGGTTCCGTACGATTCGGCGCATGGACTCGAAGACGGCCGACGAGGCGCGGACGAACTGGGCGGACCTCATCGGAGCCGCCCGCTACAAGGGCGAGGCGACAGAGATCACCTGGCGGGGAAAGCCCTGTGCCGCCGTGGTGCCGATCGACTGGTTCCAGCGCGCCGTTGAGCTGCTGGGCGAGCCGGGGGCGCCGAAGTCCGGACCGCCGGCCACCGAGTCCTGAGAATCCAATCCCGGCCCCCGCCACTGCCCCGGCGGGGGCTTTCTGCTGCCCGCTCGCGGTGTGCCGCTCCCTCACAGCGCCCCCTCGCCGGACAGGCCGATCAAGCGCTCGGACTCGGTGGGCTCGTTGAAGATCAGCGGGGCAGTGTCGAGAGCCCGTTCGTACGCCTCGTCGCCGACGGCCGCGCGGAACGCTGCCTCGGCTTCCGCTTCCGCAGCCGCACAGGTGGGGCAGGGGCGTTCGGCCGGGTGATTAGTGCGGCACTCCGGGCACCGGAGCCAGCCGGAGCACTCCCGGCACAGCCCGGTCTCCGCCTCGGGAGGAAGACCACAGATTCCGTCCCTGCCGGGGCATTCGGCGTGGATGCGGCGGTTGGTGGCCTCCTCGACCGTCCGGTCGGCGTGCGTCGGGACAGTGGACTCCGCCGAGGGGGCGGCGGGCTGACGGGGGATCGGGGCCAGGGCGGGGGCCGCAGAAGGCGACGGCGAGGCCGCAGCGTCCCGCAGGCGGCGGGAGACGACCGCGCCGACGCTGCGGGTTTTCTCGGGCAGGGGGCGGCCGGCGACGATGTCCCGGATCTGCTCGGGCGTCCAGCCGGAGGCCAGCAGCCCATCCACCACGAGGCCCTGATGGGCGAGCGGCTTACCAGTCAGCCGGAACTCCGGCTTCTCGCTGCCGATCGCGGTCAGCAGCAGCACCCCCTCCGTGGGGGCCACTGCCTTGGGCTGCTCGGTCTCGTTGGGCTCGACCTGGTGGCCGTCCGTCCCTCCGTCCACGGCGACCGTGACGACGCTTCGCGCGGACGCCCGCGCGGTACGGACGGACGGACGGGGCTTGGTCTTCTGCTCGGTGGTCTTCTTGGAGGTGGTGTTCTTTGTGGTCCGATTAGCCTGCGCAGGATTTTCCAGCGCTGGATTTTCGGACTTAGGTTCTGACCTGCGGTTTTGCCGCTGGATGGGCAGCGCGGGCGCGTCGTCGCCGTAGAGGTCGAAGAGGTGCGCGGGCATGTCCGTGATCGAGTACACGGCATCCCCGAGGGTGCCGTTCTCGCGGCGCTCGCGGTCGCGGACCAGGTAGCCGAACTTCTCCAGCTCCTTCAGGCCGGCGGTCACAGCCGCCTTCCCATCGGTGCCGGAGCGCACGAGCTCGGCGACGGTGACGCGCCAGCCGTCGCGGTGCGTGGAGATCAGGCCGAAGATCCCTTTGGCCTTGAAGCTGATGCGGCGGTCCCGGAAGAGGGCGTTCGCGATCTGCGTGAAGTTGTCGGCCGCCATGGGGCCGCGCTGGATACCCGCGCCGTAGGTCATCGCGCACCGCCCTGGGCCGCTGTGGCGATAGGCGTAGCGATCTTGAGCGGGTAAGCGTTGCTGGGGAGAGCTGCGAGCCGTGCCGAAGGCGCGATCGCCAGCAACGGGGCAGTAGGGGAGGGGAGTTCCGGGGGGCTCCCCGGACAGGGCGCAGGCTGGACACCGCACGGATTTTGGGCAGGCCGAATTGGCCCGTCGGGTCGTGCGGGCAGCCTGCCTTGTGGCAGACTGGGCATCGGTTCGGACCTGTATTTCGTATGCCGATTTCCGCGCGGATCACTCGCCAAAGTTCAAGCGCGGGCTTCGGTTGGTTTACAGGACCGGCAGGTCCGGCCAGCAGAGAGCCCCGGGGCGCTAAGCGCTTCGGGGCTTTGTGCTGTTCAGGCCCGCCGGTGTTGTCGTCGCCCAGGACCGCCGGAGCGGGCGCAGGACGCCGTGGAACTGCACACTCCGGTGGCCCGGTTGGGGCTCGATCCGTCGTGCGCGAGGCATGAGGCTAGCACTACATTCCGTAAGTTCAATCGCCTTGCCAATCTCGCTTCCAGGGTCCTGGCCTGCGCAAATAAGGGCAAAGTAGAAGCCCCCGTCACTCTCCGTAGAGAATGCGGGGACTTCGCTTGACCGCAAAAACACTGTCTGACGGATCGTCAGGCATTGGCGGCTGCGCTGCACATCCGTTGCACGAGACGTCGGAAGCTACCGGAAGTGATGGGAGGCTATCGGTGGGTGTTTCCGCAGGTCAGCGGCCAAATCGGGTGCCTGTTGCGGCTGGTGGCGATTTTACCGATTTAGCCCGATCCTCAGATGTCCCGGAAGATCTCGATCTGCGCCCCGATCGAGTTCAGCCGCTCCGCCAGGTCCTCATAACCCCGGTTGATCACATAGACGTTGCGCAGCACCGACGTCCCCTCCGCCGCCATCATCGCCAGCAGCACCACCACCGCCGGGCGGAGCGCGGGCGGGCACATCATCTCGGCCGAGCGCCAGCGGGTCGGGCCCTCCACCAGCACCCGGTGCGGGTCGAGGAGTTTGACGTCGGCGCCGAGCCGGTTGAGGTCGGTGAGGTAGATGGCCCGGTTGTCGTAGACCCAGTCATGGATGAGGGTCTGGCCCTGGGCGAAGGCGGCGATGGCCGCGAAGAACGGCACATTGTCGATGTTGAGGCCGGGGAACGGCATGGGGTGGATCTTGTCGATCGGGGCGCGCAGCTTGGAGGGGCGGACGGTCAGATCCAGCAACCGCGTACGGCCGTTGTCCGCCCGGTACTCGGAGCTGCGCTCATGGTCGAGGCCCATCTCCTCGAGGACGGCGAGCTCGATCTCCATGAACTCCACCGGCACCCGGCGGATGGTCAGTTCGGACTCGGTGATCACGGCGGCGGCGAGCAGGCTCATGGCCTCGACCGGGTCCTCGGAGGGTGCGTAGTCCACATCGCGGTCGATAGTGGTCACCCCGTGCACCGTGAGGGTGGTGGTGCCGACGCCCTCCACGCGTACGCCCAGTTCCTCCAGGAAGAAGCAGAGGTCCTGGACCATGTAGTTGGAACTGGCGTTGCGGATGACGGTCACTCCGTCGTGCCGGGCGGCGGCCAGCAGGGCGTTCTCGGTGACGGTGTCGCCGCGCTCGGTCAGCACGATGGCACGGGTGGGGGAGACCGAGCGGTCGACCCTGGCGTGGTAGGTGCCGTCGGTGGCGGTGATCTCCAGGCCGAAGTGGCGCAGTGCGGTCATATGCGGCTGCACGGTCCGGGTGCCGAGGTCGCAGCCGCCGGCGTAGGGGATGCCGAACTGGTCCATGCGGTGCAGCAGCGGCCCCAGGAACATGATGACGCTGCGGGTGCGACGGGCCGCCTCGGTGTCCATCGCCGCCAGGTCGAGCTCGGCGGGCGGCACGATCTCCAGGTCGCCGCCGCCGTTGATCCAGCGGTGCCGGACACCGATGCTGCTCAGCACCTCCAGGATCCGGTAGACCTCTTCGATCCTGGCGACTCGCCGCAGGGTGGTGCGACCGGCGTTGAGGAGCGTGGCGCAGAGCAGGGCGACACAGGCATTCTTGCTGGTCTTGACATCGATGGAGCCGGAGAGGCGGCGGCCGCCGACGACCCTCAGATGCATGGGTCCGGCATAGCCCAGAGAGACGATCTCGCTGTCAAGCGCCTCACCAATGCGGGCGATCATATCAAGACTGATGTTCTGATTTCCGCGCTCGATACGGTTGACGGCACTCTGGCTGGTGCCGAGCGCATCGGCGAGCTGTGACTGGGTCCAGCCGCGGTGCTGCCGGGCATCACGGATGAGCTTGCCGATGCGAGCGAGGTAGGCGTCTGTCATGGGTCAGACGTTATCTCAGATATGAGATCCCTGTTGCCCCGGGTGGTGATTTAGATTTGTTCTATTGCTATGCGAACAGCTTGGAGGTGGGTCATGGGGAAGCCCGCACGTACCGTGGGGAAGCCGTGGCGGCTGGCATTGGTGGTGGCGCCCTATCTGGTGGGCTGTGCCGTGTTCCTGGCCGTCTTCACCGCGTCCCGCGACCGGCTGCCGGACCGGCTGGCGACCCACTTCACTGCCTCCGGGCGGGCCGACGGATTCACCTCCGTGGGTGATGTACTCGCCACCGGCCTGCCCCTGCTGCTGGTCCCGGCCTTCCTCTTCGCCGTCTTCGCCTATGCACTGGAGGTGGGGCCGACCGGCTGGCGGTCCTTCACGGGGCTCGCCTATGGGGTGGCCGGGTTCTGCGGGGCACTGCTCATCGCGACCGTGCTGGCCAATGCGGGCAGTGGGTCCGCCGGGCAAGTCCGCTTCAGCCCCGTGGAGTTGCTGGTCATCCTGGCCGTGGCCGGGGTGCTGGCCGGCGTCGGAGTGCTGCTGGCGGGCTTCGCCGCACCGCCCATCACAAAGGCCACCGTCTTCACGGGCGACTCCGGTCCCCGGCTGCACCTCCGCAAGGGCGAGAGCGCTGCCTGGACGCGGTCCATCGGCTCGCGGGCCATCGTCGTCCTGGGGGCGGGGCTGCTGGTGGCGGGCGTGGCACTGATGTTCCTGGCCGGCTGGCTCGGCGGCATCGCCCTGCTGATCCCGGGTGCGGTGACCCTGGTCTTCCCCGGCGCACGCGTCGTCGTCGACCGGTATGGCCTGACCGTCATGCCTCGGTGGCTCTCCTTCCCCCGCCTGCGGATCCCCCTCGAGCGCATCGAGTCGGCGACCAGTCGTCCGGTCGACCCGCTCCGCGAGTTCGGCGGCTGGGGTTACCGGGTGCGCTCGGGCCGCAGCGGGATCGTGCTGCGCTCCGGCGATGCGATCGTGGCCCGGCTGACCACCGGCAGCGAATTCGTGGTCACGGTCGATGACGCCGCCACGGCGGCCGCACTGCTCAACGCCCTCGTCGTCCGCGACCGCGACCGCGCGGACCACGGAGGCTGAGGTGCTGATCCGCATCGACCCCAACTCCTCGGTGCCCCTGGGCGACCAGATCGCCGCCGCCGTGCGCGGGGCCATCTCCGATGGCTCCGTGGAGCCCGGTGAGCGACTGCCCGCCGCCCGTGCGCTCGCCGACTCGCTCGGCGTCAATGTGCACACGGTGCTCAGGGGCTATCAGCGGCTGCGCGAGGAAGGGCTGATCGAACTGCGCCGCGGCCGTGGTGCGGTGGTCACTTCCGGCGACGCCTCGGCGGGGCGGGCCCGCCTCATCGACGGTGCCCTGCAGCTGATTTCGGAGGCCCGTGCCCTCGGCCTGGGTGACGAGGAGATCCTCGAACTCGTCCGTACCGGCCTGGGCACAGATCAAGTATCGCCGACCCGGCCCCCGCTGTCACCCTCCTGAAGATCGAATTCCGGCAGCTCAACAGCCCCTAGCGTGATACCGGACCCGAGAGGAGAACCGACATGGACCCGAGGTTGACCGAGGAACTGCTGGCCATGGCCGCCCGCGCCGCCTGGCTCATCGCCCAGCACGCCGACCGCCAACTGGATGTCCAGCGACGTGCGGTGGAGTTGATGACGGAGGCCGTCGAGGCCGGTGAGGCAAGCCCACGTGACCTTGCCTTCCTGCGCGACCGGACGCTGACCAACGAAGGGCACGAGCAGATCTACGGGACCCAGATCGCCGGTGTCCAAGACGGTGCCCCCGTCCCCTGGCCGTGCCGGGAGCCGGAGCGCATGGACGAGCTGCGGGCCGGGGTGGGCATCGAGCCGTTCGCCGCCTACACGGCCTGCCACGCGCCCCGCTGACCCGGCTGACCTCCGGTCCTTCGTGCCGGTCGGCCGGGATGGACCCGGGTTAGAACTCGCTGGTTTCCAGGTCGAGTTCAAAGGGGTGGGGAAGCCGGATGGACTTGCCGAACCGATGAGGTCCGGCCACCCTTGTGTAGCCGAGTTCGCCGGGCTCGGAGTAGAGGGTGCAGGCTTGCTCTTGCCGATCCACCAAGAGGTACAGGGGCGCTCCGTACTCCGCGTAACGGCGGCGCTTCACGATCCTGTCGGTGCCGCCGTTGGAATCCGAGGTGACCTCCACGATCAGAAGTGTCTGGTCGGGAAGCAGGGCCCCTCCTCCCCTCGCCAGTTCCTTGGGAACCACGGCCAGATCCGGGACGTACCAATTGGGGCTGCCGGGCAGGTCCAGATTCCCTGAACCTGCCCGGCAGTCAAGCTTCCTCATGACCGGCCCGATCTGTTCGCGGATCACATCCGCGACATTCTCGTGGTCCCAGCTCGGCGACGTTGGTGTGATGACCCCCTCCACGATCTGCACCCGGTCCCCCTCGTAGTGCTGGATCGCGTACTTCAGCGCGGTTTCGGGATCGTCGGCTGCGTAGGAATGGGGCTGTGTACTCATCGGTCCTCCTGCGGACGTCGTGACTGCAGCACGACGACTGTCCAGGGTCTACAGCAATCAGCGCCCAGTTCGCCGCTCCTTCAGCGGGGTCGGTCGCTCATACGGGTGGCGTCAAGGCCCGGACTCGGAAGCGGACGGCGTGACCGGGGACCACACGCCGAACCACTGCTCGGCGCCGTACTCCTCGAACCGCTCCACCTCGGTGAACCCCAGCTTCATCGCAAGGCGCATCGCGCGGTCGTTGGCGGTCTGGGTGCAGAGCACCACCGGCTCGCCGGGGTGCGTGTCCGCGAACCAGTCGAGTGCCGCCGCGCACGCCTCGGCGGCGTACCCACGTCCCCACGCCTCGGGCAGGAACAGGTAGCCGAGCATGGTCTCTCCGGCATCCGGACGGACGTGACCCGGACGCTCCGCGTCGCGTCGGTCGAGCGTGATCATGCCGATCATCGCCCCGTCGAGATCGACCACGAAGAAACCAGGGCGTCGCCCGGGCACCTCAGGCACCGCGCATTCGAGCTCCTCGCGCGGTCGAGCGCCACCGACGTAAGTACCCACCTTCGGCGAGGCGAACAGTTCGATGAACGCCGCACGGTCCCGGGCCTCGGACTCGCGGAGCACGAGCCGTTCGGTCCCTATCGGGGCAGGTGGCCAGGGAGCGGGTCCGAGTCCGGTCATGGCGGGCAACCTATCGCACGCCCGTGGGAGTGATCCGGGAGAGAAGGGCTGGGCCACGGATCTGCTCGAGTCAAAGGACATCAGGACACAGCGGCGCATGACCCAGCCGCGGCGATGTATTAGAGTTATCTCGACATCGAGATATCTGCCAAGGGGCGTACCGCTGTCGCGTCGCTAAGGCATACCTAAGTTAGGCGTACCTTAGCGGATCGGCGCGACCTTGTCGCGGCAGCATTGCCGCAGTACGCGAATTCATGCACATAAAGGAGACTGTCGTGTCGGCGAACAGCTTCGACGCTCGCAGCACGCTGCAGGTGGGCGACGAGTCGTACGAGATCTTCCGGCTGGACAAGGTCGAGGGCTCCGCGCGCCTCCCCTACAGCCTGAAGGTCCTCCTGGAGAACCTGCTCCGCACCGAGGACGGCGCCAACATCACCGCCGACCACATCCGAGCCCTGGGCAACTGGGACTCCCAGGCCCAGCCCAGCCAGGAGATCCAGTTCACTCCGGCCCGCGTGATCATGCAGGACTTCACCGGTGTGCCCTGTGTGGTGGACCTCGCCACCATGCGGGAGGCCGTCCGGGAACTCGGCGGTGACCCGGCCAAGATCAACCCGCTGGCCCCGGCCGAGCTGGTCATCGACCACTCGGTCATCGCCGACAAGTTCGGCACCAAGGACTCCTTCGCACAGAACGTGGAGCTGGAGTACGGGCGCAACAAGGAGCGCTACCAGTTCCTGCGCTGGGGCCAGACCGCGTTCGACGAGTTCAAGGTCGTCCCGCCGGGCACCGGCATCGTCCACCAGGTGAACATCGAGCACCTGGCCCGTACGGTCATGGTCCGGGGCGGCCAGGCCTACCCCGACACCCTGGTCGGCACCGACTCGCACACCACCATGGTCAACGGCCTCGGCGTCCTCGGCTGGGGCGTCGGCGGCATCGAGGCCGAGGCCGCGATGCTCGGTCAGCCGGTCTCCATGCTCATCCCGCGGGTGGTCGGCTTCAAGCTGACCGGCGAGCTGCCCACCGGCACCACCGCCACCGACCTGGTGCTCACCATCACCGAGATGCTGCGCAAGCACGGCGTCGTCGGCAAGTTCGTCGAGTTCTACGGCGAGGGTGTGGCGGCCACGAGCCTCGCCAACCGCGCCACCATCGGCAATATGTCGCCGGAGTTCGGCTCCACCGCCGCGATCTTCCCGATCGACGACGAGACCCTTAACTACCTGCGCCTGACCGGCCGCAGCGAGCAGCAGGTCGCGCTCGTCGAGGCGTACGCCAAGGAGCAGGGCCTGTGGCTGGACCCGGCCGCCGAGCCGGACTTCTCCGAGAAGCTCGAGCTCGACCTGTCGACGGTCGTTCCCTCGATCGCCGGCCCGAAGCGCCCGCAGGACCGCATCGTCCTGGCCGACGCCGCCCGGCAGTTCGAGCGGGACGTCCTCAACTACGTGGACGACGCCGACGAGGCGGGCGAGGAGTCCTTCCCGGCCTCCGACGCCCCGGCCGCCGCCAATGGCGTGCCGACCCGACCGACCACGGTCACGGCCCCCGACGGCAGCAGCTATGAGATCGACCACGGTGCGGTCACCGTCGCCGCGATCACCTCCTGCACCAACACCTCGAACCCCTATGTCATGGTCGCCGCCGCGCTGGTGGCCAAGAAGGCGGTCGAGAAGGGCCTGACCCGCAAGCCGTGGGTCAAGACCACGCTCGCCCCGGGTTCCAAGGTCGTCACCGACTACTTCGACAAGGCGGGCCTGACCCCCTACCTCGACAAGGTCGGCTTCAACCTGGTCGGCTACGGCTGCACCACCTGCATCGGCAACTCCGGCCCGCTGCCGGAGGAGGTCTCCAAGGCCGTCAACGAGCATGACCTGGCCGTGACTTCGGTGCTCTCCGGCAACCGCAACTTCGAGGGCCGGATCAACCCCGACGTCAAGATGAACTACCTGGCGTCCCCGCCGCTGGTCGTCGCGTACGCCCTCGCGGGCTCCATGAAGGTGGACATCACCCGCGACGCCCTGGGCACCGACCAGGACGGCAACCCGGTCCACCTCAAGGACATCTGGCCGTCCGAGGCCGAGATCAACGACGTCGTGGCCAACGCCATCGGCGAGGACATGTTCAACAAGTCCTACCAGGACGTCTTCGCGGGCGACGCCCAGTGGCAGGCCCTGCCCATCCCCACCGGCAACACCTTCGAGTGGGACCCGCAGTCCACCTACGTCCGCAAGCCCCCGTACTTCGAGGGCATGACGATGGAGACCACCCCGGTCACCGACATCGCCGGTGCCCGCGTGCTGGCCAAGCTGGGCGACTCGGTCACCACCGACCACATCTCCCCGGCCGGTGCGATCAAGGCCGATACCCCGGCCGGCAAGTACCTCACCGGGCACGGTGTCGAGCGTCGCGACTTCAACAGCTATGGCTCGCGCCGTGGCAACCACGAGGTCATGATCCGTGGCACCTTCGCCAACATCCGCCTGCGCAACCAGATCGCGCCGGGCACGGAGGGCGGCTTCACCCGCGACTTCACCAAGGCGGACGCTCCCGTCTCGTTCATCTACGACGCCTCGCAGAACTACCAGGCGGCGGGCATCCCGCTGGTCGTGCTGGCCGGCAAGGAGTACGGCTCCGGTTCGTCCCGCGACTGGGCCGCCAAGGGCACCGCGCTGCTCGGCGTCAAGGCCGTCATCGCCGAGTCCTACGAGCGCATCCACCGCTCCAACCTCATCGGCATGGGCGTCCTGCCGCTGCAGTTCCCCGAGGGCGCCTCGGCGGAGTCGCTCGGCCTGACCGGCGAGGAGACCTTCTCCTTCACCGGCGTCACCGAGCTCAACGAGGGCCGTACGCCGCGCACGGTCAAGGTCACGACGGACACGGGCGTGGAGTTCGACGCGGTCGTCCGCATCGACACCCCCGGTGAGGCGGACTACTACCGCAACGGCGGCATCATGCAGTATGTGCTGCGCTCACTGATCCGCAAGTAAGGGTTTGCCAGAGGCAGTTGGAGGGCCGCACCCCGGTACACGGGGTGCGGCCCTCCCGCCGTCTTGGCTGGAGCGCTGTGGCGCTCGCCGACCGGGCCGGGATGACGGAAGAAGACATTGAGCGCATCGAGGAGAGCGGCGTGGATCCGACGCTTGAGCTGATCGAGTGGCTGGCCACCGCGCTCGAAGCGGGTGCACATATTGATTCGCGGGCAACCCCCGAGTTCTGCTTCGAGGGTGATGCTGTCTGACTCGTACCACGGTCATGGACGCACGTGGTCAGAGGTTGCCGCTCTTGAGGGTGTGGATGAAGGGTCTCCAGCTTGCGGGTTGGAATATGAGGGCGGGGCCCTTGGGGGTCTTGGTGTCGCGTATAGGGATAGCGTTGGGGAGGTTGTCGGCGATTTCGACGCAATTGCCGCCATCTCCGTTGGTGTAGGACGATGTGCGCCACTTGGCGGTGAGTAAGTCAGGCGCGGTGCTCATGAGTTGCGCAGTCCTTCATCGCTGATTCGATCAGAGTCAGGGATGCCTCCGGCGACAACGCGGCGGCCCTGGCCAGATCGTATGCCGATTGAAACCGCGCGACCAGGGCAGGTTCCTCGATGAGTTGGCCTGTGTATGCGCTCTCGGTGTACGCGACAGGTGGTGCGTCATCGAATTGCATCAGCGACACCATGGTGTTCAGGAACGGATGCGGTCCGGCGGCGAACGGCATCACCTGGAGCACGATGTTCGGCCGGGTGCGAACCGACTCAATGAGATGGGCGAGTTGTTCGCACATGACTGCGGGGTCTCCGACGGTCACACGAAGTGCTGCCTCATGAATGATGGTCCAATCCACCGGCGCGGTTGGGCCTTCGAGTAGCTGTGTTCGCTCCATCCGGGCGCTGACGAGCTGCTCCACCACCTGCTGTGAAGCGAACCGCTGCGCAGCCCGGGTCAGTGCCCGAGCGTATGCCTCCGTCTGCAACAACCCCGGTACGAGCATGGGAGAGAACTCGCTGATGGTCCTCGCTCGCGGTTCCAGATCCGCCGCATCCGCGAAATAGTCCGCGACCTTCGATCGGCGTGCCAGACGGCACAGCCGCTGGAGGTGCTCCCCGCTCCCCAGGACCTCGTCGAATATCTTCGACAGCTCCAGCTGAGGCCGCCGGATCGCCGACTCGAACTGCCCCACATACGAGCCGGAACAGAACGCACGCTCCCCGAGCTGCTCCTGGGTGAGACCGGCGGCCTCACGCAGCCGCCGCAGTTCGGAGCCGTAGAACGCCCGGGGATCGGTGTACGGATCCGTGTTCCTGGACTGGGTCACGCTACCAAGCGTAGCGTGAACTGTTCACTGGGTTAGCGGAGTTGGCCGGTACGCACAAGGGCCGCAACCCCGTCCGGAGTCGCGGCCCTCGTCGTCACGATCCGGACCGGATCAGAACACCAGACGGTACTGGCCGAAGCCGCTGCCGATCTTCACCGGAGACTTGAAGGGGGACGAGGCCTTGCCCGTGCCCTTGTAGAGCCAGAGGGCGCCCTTCTTGTCCACGGCGAGCAGGTCGCTGTGGCCGTCGCCGTCCACGTCACCGGTGGCGACCAGCTTGGTGTACTGGTTCCAGCCGCCGCTGATCTTGGTGCGGCCCGTGAAGGGCTTGTTGATGTCACCGGTGCCCTTGTAGAGCCACAGCACACCCGACTTGTCGCGGGCGACGATGTCGGTCTTGCCGTCGCCGGTCAGGTCACCGCGGCCGGTGATCTGGGTGAACTGGTTCCAGCCGCCACCGATCCTCTTGCGGCCCCCGAGCTCGCCGGTGATCTTGCCCGGGTAGACCCACAGCACGCCCGACTTGTCGCGCACCACAAGGTCGGAGTCCTTGGAGCCGCCCAGGTCGCCGGGGGAGAAGAAGGTGTCGTACTGGCCCCAGTTGGTGCCGACGGTCAGGGCGCCGAACTTGCCGGCGAAGTACGCCCGGTTGCTCTTGTGCAGGAGGTAGCTGCCGATGCGGCCACCCCAGCGGTCGTGGACCTGGGTGGCGAACTTGAAGCTCTGCCAGGCCTGCTGGGATTCCTTGGTGTTCTTGCCCGCCTTGCGGGGCTTGAGACCGCCCTTGCCGTCGGGCGTGTAGAAGAAGAACTCGCCCTTGTTGTTGACGGCCTCGATCGGGAGGAACGGCGCCGCGCCGGTGGGCTCGGCCGCCGCGGCCTTGGCGTTGGCCCCGGCCTTGAGGTCCTGCTGTACGGCCTGGGGTGCGGAGGCCGGGCCGTCGGCCAGGGCCGTACCGGCGGTGGTGCCGACGAGCGCGACGGCGATCGCCGCGGTGACGACGCGCGACAGGGCGCGGTCGGAAACGTGGGTCACGTAAGACTCCATGTCTGGTGGGAAAGGGAGTTGGGGCACTGCGGAGAACCGCAGCGCCCCAGACGTGTGGGGGGAACGGGCCGGAAGACCGGACGGTCTTCACCCGGGGCTTGTGGGGCGAGGCGCCGCGCGGGCGGCCGTGCCGGGGCGGGCCGCGCCCCCGGTGAGGGGCGCGGCCCGTGGTGTGCTGCCGGAGGGGATCAGAAGACCAGGCGGTACTGGTTCCAGCCCGACTTGCCGATCTTCACCGGGGACTTGAAGGGGGCGGACGCCTTGCCGGTGCCCTTGTACAGCCAGAGCGCGCCCTTGCCGTCGACGGCCAGCAGATCGCTGTGGCCGTCGCCGTTCACATCGCCGCTGGAGAAGATGTGGGTGTACTTGCCCCAACCGCCGCCGATCCTGGTGCGGTCGGCAAAGGGCTTCCGGGCGTTGCCGGTGCCCTGGTAGAGCCAGAGGGTGCCCTTGGTGTCACGGGCGACCATGTCCGCCTTGCCGTCACCGGTGAGGTCGCCGCGGCCCGCGAGCTCGACGTACTCGCCCCACTCCTTGCCGCCGAGCCGCACATCGCGGGTGATGGTGCCGTTGTCCCTGGTGAGCAGCACCTTGGCGGTGCCGCCCTTGCCGAGTGCCACGAGGGAGGCATGCCCGGTACCGTCCAGGCTGCCCGGGGAGACGAGGCCGCGGTAGAAGTAGCCGAAGTTGGCCGCGACCTTGTAGTCCTTGCCGGTCAGGCCGTGGAAGAACAGGTCGCCGTTCTTCCCGATGACATAGTCGCCGTCGTGGCGGCCGTCCCCGTCGCGGTCGACCTGGGTCTCTTCCTTGATGACGGTCCGCAGCTTGTCGCCGCCCTGGCGGTGCTTCAGTCCGCCCTTGCCGTCGGCCTCGTAGAAGTAGAACTTGTCCGCCTTGGTGATGGCGCCGATCGGGAAGACCGGGGCGGCGGCGGTGGGGTTCTTCGCGGCCGTGCTGTTGTTCGCCGTACCGGCGGCCATGGCCGTGCCGGCGGTCCCCCCGACCAGAGCGACGGCGACCGCGGTGGTGACGAGGCGCGACAGACCACGCCCGGACTTGTGAGCCATGAGAGCTCTCCCCCAAATATGAGCAAAACTTAACTTTGTGGTGCCTTTCTGGACATGAAGGGCACCACAGGATCATCATGATTTTTACACAGTTTTCAGGACCGTCAACTACCTTCAACTACCTTTGTGGTGAACCCAACAGCTCGATTTCAGCCAGGTTCGCCTTGCCGCCGATGACTTTCAGCCGGTAGTGGCGGTAGGTGGCGGCGGTACGCAGTGCGAACACCCGTGTCTGCCGGTCCCATGTGAAGGACTCGTGTGCGCGCTGATCGGTTGCAGTCCAGTTCTCTTCGTCGTCCGAGCCCTCCAGGACCCAGCCGCGCGGGGCCTTCGTCCGGTCGGCGGAGGTGAGGGTGTAGGAGGACACCCGGGCCCCGGGGGTCACTTCCAGCGGGGCCACCGTGAAGGTGGCGTCCGTACGGGAGGTGCGGTCGGTCAGCGCCGAGCCGTCGGGCACGGTCACATCGGACGCGGGGGAGGGCACCCGGTCGTCCTGGGTGAGGGAGGTGGGACCGGCGTCCTCGCCGGTGGCCCAGGAGGACGGCCGTGGTCCCATGTCGAACTCGAGCGTTCCGCCGTTCGCCACCAGCGAGTGCGGAAGCGCGGTGGAGTCCCAGCGCTTGCCGTTCACCCGCAGCTCCTGCACATACACATTGCGGGAGTTGTTGCGCGGGGCCTTGACGACCAGATCGCGGCCGTTCTCCAGATGCACGGTGGCCTTGGTGAAGAGCGGCGAGCCGATCGCGTATTCGCCCTGGCCCATCACCAGCGGATAGAAGCCGAGCGCGCTGAAGACATACCAGGCCGACATCTCGCCGTTGTCCTCGTCGCCGGGACAGCCCTGGCCGATCTCGCTGCCGAGATAGAGCCGGGACAGCACCTCACGGACCTTTTCCTGGGTCTTCCAGGGCTGCCCGGCCGCGTCATACAGATAGGCGATGTGGTGCGAGGGCTGGTTGCTGTGGCCGTACATGCCCATGCGGACGTCCCGGGCCTCCGTCATCTCGTGGATGGTGCCGCCATAGGAACCGGCGAACTCGGGGGCGCCGGTCTCCGGGGTGGCGAAGAAGGCGTCCAGCTTCCTGGCCAGGCCCGCGCGGCCGCCATAGAGATTGGCCAGTCCCCTGGTGTCCTGGGGAACGGTGAAGGCGAAGTTCCAGCCGTTGGTCTCGGTGTAGTCGTTGCCCCACACCCGGGGGTCATAGCTGTCGGGCGAGAGCCGCCAGGCGCCATTTCCGTCCCGGCCCTGGAAGAACCCGATCCGGCGGTCGAAGTGCCTGACGTAGTTGCGGGCGCGGTTCAGGAAGTAGTCGGACTCCTCGCGGTAGCGGCTCTTGTGCGTCCGGGCGTAGAGCGCCTGCCCCATCTTCGCGATGCCGAAGTCATTGATATAGCCGTCAATGGCCCAGGACATGCCCTCCCGCGTTTCGGTGCTCGTATAGCCCCGGAAGACGGAGGTGTCCATTCCGCTGCGGCCGGTGCCGGGATTGACGGGCACGACGGTCGCGTTCTTGAGGGCGGCTTCGTACGCGGTCTCGGCGTCGAACCGCACGCCCTTCACATAGGCGTCGGCGAAGGCGATGTCGGAGCTGGTGCCGGTCATGAGGTCGGCATAGCCGGGGGAGGACCAACGGGTGGTCCAGCCGCCGTCCTTGTACTGCTGGACGAAGCCGTCGACGAGCCGGCCCGCCTGGCCGGGGGCGAACAGGGAGTACGCGGGCCAGGTGGTGCGGTAGGTGTCCCAGAAACCGTTGTTGACGTATACCTCGCCGTCGACGATCCGGGCGCCGGTGCGGGTCGGGGTGGACGCGCCCGAGGGCGGGGAGAAGGGGCTGGCGTAGCGGTGCCGCGGGTGGTCCCTGGTACCGGTGTTCTCGAATCCCGAATTGGGATAGAGGTAGAGCCGGTAGAGGCTGGAGTAGAGGGTGGTGAGCTGATCGCGGTTGGCACCCTCGACCTCGATGCGGCCGAGCAGGGCGTCCCAGGCGGCCCGGGCCCGGTCGTGGACCTGGTCGAACGAGGTGTGTGCCGGGATCTCCTGCTCCAGATTGGCCTTCGCCTGGTCGAGGCTGATCAGGGAGGTCGCGATGCGCAGGGTGACCCTGCGGTCCTGGTGCGGCCGGAAGCGCAGATAGCCGGTGACGTGTGAACCGCCGCCGCCCTTGGGCCGGCCGCCGGCGATCACGGGCGCATCGAAGACACCGTGAACGAACAGTCTGCCCGCGCCGGTTGACAGCGGGCTCCGCACATCGGACCAGCCGCTGAAGGTGCCGTGCGCAGGATCGAGGGTCAGGCCGCCCTGGTTGGTGACGTTGTCAAGGATGACGCTGGAGTTCTCACTCGGAAAGGTGAATCGCATCATCGCGGCATGGTCGGTGGGCACGATCTCGGATCTGAGCCCGTTGTCGAAGGTGACGCCGTAGTAGTGCGGCTTTGCGGTCTCGCGGGAGTGATGGAAGGGGAGGGCCCGTGCCGTGCGCGAGGCATTGGGGGTGCCGGCGGCCGCCGAGGGCATCACCTGGAAGGTCTGCCGGTCGCCCATCCAGGGGCTTGGCTGATGGCTTGCGCTGAAGGCCTGGATGGTGGGGAGGTTGTCGGCGTTGTTGCCGGCCGCGTACTGGTAGAGCCAGGTGAGGGAGCCCGCGTCGGTCACCGGGGTCCAGAAGTTGAAGCCATGGGGGAGGGCAGTGGCGGGGAAGGTGTTGCCACGGGAGAAGCTCGAACTGGAAAGGGTGCCACGGGTGGTGAGGGCGTAGTCCGCCGGATGGGCGGGCCGACCCTCCTCCGGGGCGGGCGCGAGGGAGACGTCGTCGATCCAGCCCCGGAACTTCGCGGGGCCGGTGGGCGAGTCATAGGCGACGAGCACCCGGGCCACGGTCTTGCCCGCGGCCACGGAGCCGATCAGCGACTCCTTGTTGTTCCACTGATTGACATAGAGCGTCTTGGAATCGGCTTGCCCCTGCGGGGTGAGGAGCGCCCCGTGCTGGTCGCGGGCGCCGAGTTCGCTGAGGTAGCTGCCGTCGGTGAAGGCGAGGTCGAGAGCGACATGGGTGGCGGGGTAGAGCGGGTCGCGCTCGGGCATGGCCGGAAAGACCTTGTAGGACAGCAGGGTTCTGGGAGTGACCCTGGTGTGCACGGAGAAGACCTTGTTGTACGCATAGGCGTGGCCGCGGGCCCGGTGGGTGCCTCCATAGCGCAGCGCATGGGTGCCGGTGAAGCCCGCACGGGCCTTGGCCGTGGGCGACCCGGTCGGGCCGTGGTCCACATAGCTGCGCATGCCGCGGGGCGGGGGAGCGCCGGTGTCGGCGGTGGCGAAGTCCACCTCGGCGAGCTGGATGAGGTCCTCGCCGCCGTTGCGGGTGATGTCCAGCCGGAAATGCCGATAGGAGGCGGTGTTGGTGAAGTCGAACTCCCGGGTCTGGAAGCGCCTTTCGAAGAGCTCGCCCTTGCGGGTGTCCAGGACCGTCCAGATCCGGCCGTCGTCGGAGCCCTTGAGTGTCCAGTCCCTGGGGTCGCGGCCGGCGGCGTCATTGGCGGAGGTCAGCGCATACCGTATGGTCTTGACCGGCTCGGAGAGGTCGAACTCCAGCCAGGCGGTCTTCTCGAAGGTCAGCCATTTGGTGCTGCCCTCGCCGTCGATCAGGTTCTCCTTGACCTCCCCACCCTCCCGGTTCTCCCCGCTGGCGCGGACGGCGGTGACGCGGTCGGCCACACTGCCGGGGATGCCACTGGTGTCCCCGCCGTCGATTCCGGAGGACTTCAGGCGCCCGTCCGGCCCGGTCTCCACGGTGTTGCGCCAATCGGGTTGCGGCTGGCCGGGCTCGAAGGAGGAGCTGAAGCGGTCCTGTCCGGCCTCGGCCTCCTGGCCGCTGCCGGAGGCCGCCAGGGCCCCGCCCGGGCTGATCTGAGAGACCGTCATCAATGCGGTGGCCACCAGGAGGGCCGCGGGGCGGACAAGCAGGCTGCGGCGGTGTCTGAGTCTCTGTCTCATCCTTTGCCTCTCCAAAGCTGACAACGTTGTCACCCCGGTTGCGCAATGCTAAGTAGGTCCTGAGAGGCCAGTGGTGTCAAGGCTTCCGGGGGTGGTGTCGCCTGGTGTCGGAGAGGTCTCAACTAGGGAAAGACTGATGGCCAAAACTGCTTCGATCTTGCCCAGTTGATATGAAGTGGACTATACCTGTCGGCGTCCGGGGCGACAGTGCGTCGCCTGTGATGGACCGGGGGGAAGGCGGCGGACGGCATCGCTCCGAGCACCCCCTCCCGGCGCACGCCCAGCACGTCAAGCTTCAACTGACCCGCGGTGTCGGGCCCTTCGTCGACGGCAAGTTCAACAGGGGAGACCGGTACACCGCCTGAGTCCTGGAGAAGGCGAGTACTTGAGCATGGGAACCACCTCGGAATTCGGTCGGCGTGATCTGATCAAACGGGCCGCCGGCCTCGGACTGATCGCGGTCCCCACGATGAGCGTGCTGAGCGCCTGCGCAAGCGGTGGCGATGACGACAACAAGCAGGTCGACAAGGGGCAGAAGAGCGACAAGAACCCGCTCGCCGTCAATGAGACCGCGCCACTCGATGTCGTCATCTTCAACGGCGGTTTCGGCGAGCAGTATGCGAAGGACGCGGAGGCCGAATACAAGGCGGCCTACCCGAAGGCCGACATCAAGCACGCCGCAACGCCCGACATCAGCCCCCAGCTCCAGCCGCGCTTCAACGGCGGCACCCCACCGGACCTCATCGACAACTCCGGCGCCAAACAAATGGACATGGGCACCCTGGTCGGCCAGAAGCAGCTGACCGACCTCAATGCCCTGCTGGATGCGCCATCCGTCGACGATCCCAAGAAGAAGGTGCGCGACACGCTGCGCCCCGGGGTCGTGGAGATGGGCCAGTTCGACGGCAACGAGACCTGGATCCTCTACTACGCCTACACCGTCTACGGGGTCTGGTACTCAAAGTCCAATCTGCAGAAGCTCGATGCGCAGTACCCCGAGACCTGGGACGACATGCTCAAGGTCTGCGAGGCGGCGAAGAAGAAGGGCATCGCCGGCTGGACATACCCCGGCAAGTTCCCGTACTACCTGCCGTTCAGCCTCTACCCGTTCATCGCCAAGATCGGTGGCGTCGAGGTGCTGAACAAGATTGACAACCTGGAGCCGAACGCCTGGAAGGACCCGGCCGTCAAGGCCGCCTTTGAGGCCTACTACGAGCTCTACAAGAAGGGCTATATCCTCCAGGGCACCCCGGGCCTCACCCACATCGAGTCGCAGACGGCCTGGAACGAGGGCAAGGCCCTGTTCATCCCGAATGGCTCCTGGGTCGAGAACGAGTCGAAGAAGACCACCCCCAAGGATTTCCAGATGGCGGTCGGGGCGCCCTCCAGCCTCGACAAGAGCGACAAGATGCCGTTCGGCACTCTCTGGGCCTCCGGCGGTGAGCCGTTCATCGTGCCCAAGAACGCCAAGAACCCGCAGGGCGGCATGGAGTTGCTGCGGATCATGCTCGGCAAGAAGTCCTCCCAGAACTTCATCAAGGCCGTC
The DNA here is from genome assembly GCF_054957865.1 of Streptomyces xingningensis. Classification (NCBI taxonomy): domain Bacteria; kingdom Bacillati; phylum Actinomycetota; class Actinomycetes; order Kitasatosporales; family Streptomycetaceae; genus Streptomyces; species Streptomyces xingningensis. The sequence goes on along the minus strand of NZ_JBDJPF010000022.1, from coordinate 65,689 downwards.
TCCTCGCTCACCTCCCTCAACGGCGGCACCCAGGGCCTGACCCTGCCGCCCGGCCTGGCCTCCTCCCAGGAGGTCCTCGCCAAGGCGGGCCAGAACGTGGTCAACCCCCGGCTGCAGGACTGGTATGTGGCCCTGCAGAAGGAGAAGATCGGGATCGGCGCGATCGGCGAGCTGATGGCCGGCCGGCTGACCCCTGACGACGCCATCAAGAAGATCCAGAAGTATGCGGACGACACCGCCAAGGACAGCTCCGTCAAGAAGTACAAGCACAAGTGAGCCCGCGTCACCAGCGGCGGTGCCCAGGATCGGGGTCGTAGGCCATGCAGCACGGTAAGTACCGGTTTATCGCCGGGTTTTTGATCCTGCCCCTGGCGATCTACGGCATCTTTGTCATCTCGCCGTTTGTCCAGGCCATCTACTATTCCTTCACGGACTGGACCGGACTGAGTTCGAAGTTCAAGGTCACCGGATTCGACAACTACCGGCGGCTCTGGGACGACGAGGTGTTCTGGAAGGCCGTCGGGCACAATGTGCTGCTGCTCCTGGTCCTTCCGCTGGTGACGCTGGGACTGGGCTTGTTCTTCGCCTTTATGCTGAACGTCGGCGGCCGTCGCAGGAAGAACGCGGCGGTGGCCGGCGTCCGGGGTTCGGGCCTCTACAAGGTCGTCTACTTCTTTCCCCAGGTGCTCTCGCTCGCGATTGTCGCCCTGCTGTTCCAGTTCGCCTACAACCCCAACAGCGGCGCGCTCAACTCCTTCCTGAGCGCCATCGGCCTGGACTCCGTGCGGCCGAACTGGCTGGGCGATCCGGAACTCGCGCTCTGGTGCGTCACGGCGGTGATGGTCTGGAGCAATGTCGGCTTCTATGTGGTGCTGTTCTCGGCCGGCATGGCCTCCATTCCCAAGGACTTCTACGAGGCGGCGCTGCTGGACGGCGCCAATCGCATCCAGACCTTCTTCCGCATCACGCTTCCCCTGCTGTGGGACACGGTGCAGACCGGCTGGGTCTATATGGGCATCATGGCGCTGGACGGCTTCGCCTTCGTCCAGATCATGACCGTGGGTCCGGGCGGCCCGGACTACTCCACCGAGCTGCTCTCCTACTACCTCTACACCAAGGCCTTCCGTGACGGACAGGCCGGATATGCGACGACCGTCGGGGTCGCGCTGCTCATCGTCACCATGATCTTCGCGGGCATCGTCATGAAGCTCGGCCGGCGCGAACGGCTGGAGTTCTGATGGCCGTACGCACGCACAACCACCTGGGGGTCGCACCGTGACCGCACAAGCCGAGCCCTCGGATCTCCCGGGCGCCCCGGCCGAGGCACCGCCCGGCATTCCGCGGCAGCGCGGCGGGCCGGGGCCGGCCGCGCCGCGGGGGCGAACCGGCGGCGAGGGCCGGGCCCTCAATGTCTTCTCGCACGCCATGCTGGTGCTCTGGGGTCTGATGGTCACCCTGCCCCTGCTCTGGGCGGTGATGAGCGCGTTCAAGACGGACAAGGAAATCTTCACCTCGCCCTGGGCGCTGCCGAAGAGCCTGCACTTCGACGCCTGGAGCCGTGCCTGGTCCCAGGCGCATATGAGCCAGTATTTCCTCAACTCGATTCTGGTGGTGACCGGTTCGCTGTTCGGCACCATGCTGCTGGGCTCGATGGCGGCCTATGTGCTGGCGCGTTTCGACTTCCCCGGCAACCGCTTCATCTACTTCCTGTTCGTGGGCGGGATGAGCTTTCCCGTCATCCTGGCGCTGGTCCCGCTGTTCTTCGTGATGAAGAACATGCAGCTGCTCGACACCTATCCCGGCCTCATCCTGGTCTATATCGCCTATTCACTGCCGTTCACGGTCTTCTTCCTCACCGGCTTCTTCCGGACGCTGCCCACCTCGGTGGCGGAGGCGGCGCTGATCGACGGGGCCTCGCACACCCGGACCTTCTTCCAGGTGATGCTCCCCATGGCCAAGCCCGGGCTGATCAGCGTCGGCATCTTCAACTTCCTCGGCCAGTGGAACCAGTACCTGCTCCCCACGGTCCTCAACGTCGGCGACGAGGACAAGCGGCTGCTGCCCCAGGGGCTGGTCGCCCTGGCGGCCACCCAGGGGTACAAGGGCGACTGGTCGGGGCTCTTCGCGGGCCTGGTGATGGCGATGCTGCCGGTGCTCGCCGCATACATCGTCTTCCAGCGGCAGGTGCAGGCCGGGCTGACGGCCGGCTCCCTGAAGTAGCAGCCCGCGTTGCGCGGGGCCGGTGCCTCGGAGCCGGTGTCATATACGTCGATTACATCGATCCGCAGGGCGTACCACCAGTCCGCGGTGGCCAGTTGAGGGTCCTCGCGTGTTGCCGGGCCGTTCCTTGGGAGGCGTGGCCGGGCGGCTCGGTGGGCGGTGACCGGGTGCGGCGGATTAGCCCGTTCGGGCGATGGGATCTGCCGGTGGCGCCCATCGGTCACCGGGGGCTTCGGCCGCCCTGGGGCGAGGGCGCCGGACGGGCCCCCGGGCCGCGCTGTGCGGCCCGCTCCGTACGATGTGGGCGGGTCGGCCGATACCTGGGCCTTGACGTGATCTATGCCATGCGGTGGCCTGAGCTTAGAGTTCATATGTTGTATGGATGGCCGGGCTCTGCAGCCGTAGCCCGGCGGGCGGGGCGGTGGTCGTGCCGTGCTGCCGCCCTGGTAGTGAGGTGGGAGTGAATGGGCGTGGAGACTCCGGGGTCGCAGTCGTCGCTGCACCGGGCCAACCTGGAGCGGGTCGTGCGTGCGGTGCGCATGGCGGGGGCGCTCACCCAGGCGGAGATCGCCCGGGCCACGGGCCTGTCGGCGGCCACGGTCTCCAATATCGTCCGGGAGCTGAAGGACAACGGGACGGTGGAGGTGACGCCCACCTCCTCCGGCGGTCGGCGGGCCCGCAGTGTCTCGCTGTCCGGTGACGCCGGGATCGTGGTGGGGGTCGACTTCGGGCACACCCATCTGCGCGTCGCCATCGGCAACCTCGCCCACCGGGTGCTGGCCGAGGAGGCCGAGCCGCTGGATGTGGACGCCTCGGCCGCCCAGGGGCTGGACCGGGCGGAGTATCTGGTGAAGAGCCTGATCGCGGCCTCGGGCATCAGCCCGCGCAAGGTCGTCGGGGTGGGGCTCGGTGTGCCGGGGCCGATCGATGTGGCGTCCGGGGTGCTGGGCTCGACCGCGATCCTGCCGGGCTGGGCCGGCACCAACCCCCGGGACGACCTGGCGACCCGGCTGGACGTGCCGGTGTATGTCGACAACGATGCCAACCTCGGCGCCCTGGGCGAGCTGGTCTGGGGGGCCGGCCGGGGGGCCGTGGACCTCGCATACATCAAGGTCGCCAGCGGGGTGGGCGCCGGGCTGGTGATCAACGGGCAGATCTACCGGGGGCCCGGGGGCACCGCGGGGGAGATCGGGCACATCACGCTCGACGAGTCGGGCCCGGTCTGCCGGTGCGGCAACCGGGGCTGTCTGGAGACCTTCACCGCGAACCGCTACGTCCTGCCGTTGCTCCATTCGGCTCATGGCACCGACCTGACCGTGGCGCGCATGGTGCGGCTGGCGCGCGACGGCGACGCGGGCTGCCGGCGGGTGATCGCGGACGTCGGCCGGTACATCGGCAGCGGAGTGGCCAGCCTCTGCAACCTCCTCAACCCCAGCCGCGTGGTGCTCGGCGGCGACCTCGCGGAGTCCGGCGAGCTGGTGCTCGCACCCATCCGGGAGTCGGTCTCGCGCTATGCGATCCCCAGCGCGGCACGGCAGTTGGAGGTCGTGCCCGGTGCGCTGGGCGGCCGGGCCGAGGTGCTGGGGGCGCTCGCGCTGGTGCTGAGCGAGATGGGTGACTCGACCCTGCTGGACGACACCCTGCCGGCCGATCTCGGCTGACCCGGGGTACTTTGTCTCTCCTGAGCCTCTTGAGTTCACTTAGGTAATGAATGGCATCGTTGCCATCTCGTTAAGGATTTACTTCTTGACGCTCTGTTGGCGCCCGAGTTGACTGCCAGCCACCTCGGCCGCAACGGCGCGGCCTCGTCAGGGAGGTATCCGCAAGTGAACACGCATATGCGTCGTGCCGTGGTGGCCGTGGCCACTATCTCCATGGCCGCCGTGGTCGCCGCCTGTGGCAGTGCCAAGGAAGCGGGCGACAGCGGCAAGAAGAAGGACGGCAAGGGCTCGCTGACCATCGGGCTGCTGCTGCCGGAGAATCAGACCGCCCGCTATGAGCGGTTCGACAAACCACTGATCGAAAAGAAGATCAAGGAGCTGGCGGGCGCGGACACCACCGTCCTCTACGAGAACGCCACCCAGAACACCTCCACCCAGCAGCAGCAGGTCGACACGATGATCACCAAGAAGGTCGACGCGCTCATCGTCGACGCGGTGGACGCCAAGTCGATCGCCGGCTCGGTGAAGAAGGCCAATGACAAGGGCATCCCGGTCGTCGCCTACGACCGGCTGGCCGAAGGCCCGATCAAGGCGTACACCTCCGTCGACAACGAGCGCGTCGGCAGGATCCAGGGTGAGGCGCTGCTCAAGGAGCTGGGCGGCAACGCCGCCAAGGGCGAGATCGTCATGATGAACGGCTCGGTCACCGACCCCAACGCCAAGATGTACAAGGACGGTGCGCACTCCGTGCTCGACGGCAAGGTCAAGGTCGGCAAGGAGTACGACACCAAGGAGTGGAAGCCGGAGAACGCCAACGAGAACATGAAGGGCGCCATCTCCTCGCTCGGCAAGGACAAGATCGTCGGCGTCTACTCCGCCAATGACGGCATGGCAGGCGGCATCATCACCGCCCTCAAGAGCGCCGGCTACGCCAAGCTGCCCCCGGTCACCGGCCAGGACGCCGAGCTGGCGGCCGTCCAACGCATCCTGGCCGACGAGCAGTTCATGAGCGTCTACAAGCCGTACCAGCCCGAAGCCGATGCCGCCGCCACCATGGCCGTGACCCTCGCCCGGGGCAAGAAGCTGGACTCGGTCGCCAAGTCCACCGTGGACAGCGGCTCGGAGAAGAGGATCCCCGCCATCATCGTCACCCCGCTGGCACTGACCAAGGCCGACATCGGCACCTATGTCGGCAAGGAGGGCTTCTTCGCCCTGGACGAGATCTGCACTGCCAGGTACCAGGCGCAGTGCGACAAGGCCGGCCTGAAGAAGTAGGGCCATCACCGCGAGCCGTCACGGCGAAGGAGCTGATTCACGTGTCCGCTGCGCCCGTACTGGCGTTGCGCGGGATCTCCAAGCGGTTCGGTGCCGTACAGGCGCTCACCGATGTGGAGCTGGAGATCCGCCCCGGCGAGGTGGTCGCCCTGGTCGGCGACAATGGCGCCGGCAAGTCCACCCTGGTCAAGACGATCGCCGGGGTGGGGCCCGCCGATGACGGCGTCATCGAGTGGGAGGGCAGGCCGGTCGATGTCGACCGGCCGCATGTCGCCCAGGAGTTGGGCATCGCCACCGTCTACCAGGACCTCGCGCTCTGCGACAACCTCGATGTCGTGGGCAACCTCTTCCTCGGCCGGGAGATCGCCCGGGCCGGGGTGCTGGACGAGGTCGAGATGGAGCGGCTCGCCCGGGAGCTGCTCGCCACTCTGTCCATCAGGATCCCCAGCGTCCGGATCCCCGTCGCCGCGCTGTCCGGAGGGCAGCGCCAGACCGTCGCGATCGCCCGCTCGCTCCTCGGCGAGCCCAAGGTCGTCATCCTCGACGAGCCCACCGCCGCGCTGGGCGTCGAACAGACCGCACAGGTCCTCGACCTGGTCGAGCGACTGCGCGAGCGGGGCCTGGGCGTCATCCTCATCAGCCACAACATGGCCGATGTGCAGGCCGTCGCCGACCGGGTCGCGGTGCTGCGCCTCGGCCGTAACAACGGCACCTTCGAGGTGCGTTCCACCACCCAGGAGGAGATCATCTCTGCCATCACCGGCGCCACTGACAACGCTGTCACCCGCCGCACGGCGCGCACCGCGGAGGCCCAGAAGTGACCACCGAACTGTCCGAGGACGAGCCCCGGGACACCGCGCCCATCGCAGTGACGCCGGTCGACCCCCGACTGCTGGTCCGCGAGGAGGGCTTCGCCGGCTATGGGCGCGAGTTCGCCCGCAAGCTGCGCAGCGGCGACCTGGGTTCGCTGCCCGTGGTGGTCGGGCTGATCGTCATCTGCCTGGTCTTCCAACTGCAGGACACCGCCTTCCTCGGGGCCGAGAACCTCTCCAACCTCTTTGTCACCACCGCCGGTACCGGCCTGATCGCGGTCGGCATCGTCTTCGTACTGATCCTCGGCGAGATCGACCTGTCCGTGGGATCGGTGAGCGGACTCGCCGCCGCGATCTTCGCGGTCCTCAATGTCAACCACGGCATGGCGGAGTGGCAGGCGTTCGTCCTGGCCCTCCTCTCGGGCACCCTCGTCGGCGCGCTGCACGGCTTCTTCTTCGCCCGCATCGGCGTCCCCGCGTTTGTGGTGACGCTGGCCGGACTGCTGGGCTGGAACGGCCTGATGCTCCAGGTGCTGGGCTCCGACGGCACCATCAACCTCGATGACTCCGGGCTGGTGGCCGGCCTGACCAACCACTACTTCAGCGATATCGCCGCCGCGTACGGGCTGGCCACGGCGAGCGTGCTCGGCTACTTCCTGGTCTCCTTCCGGGACGCCAGGCGGCGCGAGGCCGCCGGGGTGCCCGCCCGCCCGCCGGCCGAGATCGTGGCCCGGACCGCCGCCCTGGCGGTACCCGCCTATGCGGCGGCCTGGCTGTTCAACCAGTACAAGGGGCTGCCGCTGGCCGTGGTGATCTTCCTCGGCTCGGTGGTGGCCTTCGACCTGGTGCTGCGCCGCACCTCGTACGGGCGGAAGGTGTTCGCGCTCGGCGGCAGTGTGGAGGCGGCCCGCCGGGCCGGCATCAATGTCTCCGTCGTCCGGATCTCCGTCTTCGCGCTCTCCGGCACGATGGCGGCGCTGGGCGGGATGTTCCTCGCCTCGCAGGTCAATGCCGCCAACCAGTCGTCCGGCGCGGGCAGTCTGCTGATGAACGCCATCGCGGCGGCCGTCATCGGCGGCACCAGCCTCTTCGGCGGCCGGGGCAAAACCTGGTCGGCGCTGCTGGGGGTGCTGGTGATCCAGTCGATCGCCTCCGGGATGGCGCTGCTGGGCATCGCCTCCGCGGTCCAGTACATGATCACGGGCGCGGTGCTGCTGGCGGCGGTGGTGATCGACTCGCTGTCGCGGCGCACCCAGAAGACGGCGGGGCGCGCCTGATCGCCCAGTGGGATGCGGGTCCCGCGCCGGAGGCGAGTCGCTGCGCCGATCGGGTGACATAGCTCGCATCACCCGTTCATCGTCATCGCGGGCGGAAGATTAGACTCGACCGACCGGTAACGCTCGACAGCTCGACAGCTTAAGGAGGCACGGGTGGCCCTGCTGACCCGCATCAGGGGACCGCGCGATCTGGACCGGCTGAGCCCCGAGCAGCTCGGCCGGCTCGCCGCGGAGATCCGGTCCTTCCTCGTCGAAGCAGTCTCCAAGACCGGCGGACACCTCGGGCCCAACCTCGGCGTGGTCGAGCTGACCATCGCCCTGCACCGGGTGTTCGACTCCCCCAAGGACAAGGTGCTCTTCGACACCGGGCACCAGAGCTACGTCCACAAACTGCTCACCGGACGCCAGGACTTCTCCGGGCTGCGCGCCAAGGACGGCCTCTCCGGCTACCCCTCGCGAGCCGAGTCCGAGCACGATGTCATCGAGAACAGCCATGCCTCCACCGTCCTGGGCTGGGCCGACGGCCTCGCCAAGGCCAACCAGGTGCTGCGGCGCGACGATCACCATGTGGTCGCCGTGATCGGTGACGGCGCCCTCACCGGTGGCATGGCCTGGGAGGCGCTCAACAACATCGCGGTCGCCAAGGACCGCCCGCTGGTGATCGTCGTCAATGACAACGAGCGCTCCTACGCCCCCACCATCGGCGGCCTCGCCAACCACCTGGCCACCCTGCGCACCACCGACGGCTATGAGCGCTTCCTCGCCCGCGGCAAGGATCTGCTCGAGCGCACCCCGGTCGTCGGCAAGCCGCTGTACGAGACGCTGCACGGGGCCAAGAAGGGGCTCAAGGACTTCATCGCCCCGCAGGGCATGTTCGAGGACCTGGGCCTGAAGTATGTGGGCCCGATCGACGGCCATGACATCGAGGCCCTGGAGTCCGCCCTCCAGCGCGCCAAGCGCTTCAACGGCCCGGTCATCGTGCACTGCCTCACCGAGAAGGGCCGCGGCTACCAGCCCGCCGAGCAGCACGAGGCGGACCGCTTCCATGGCATCGGGGTCATCCACCCGGACACCGGCCTGCCGGTGGCCGCCTCGGGCGCGAGCTGGACCTCGGTCTTCGGGGACGAGATGGTCGCGCTCGGCCGCGAGCGCGAGGACATCGTCGCCATCACGGCGGCCATGATGCAGCCGGTCGGGCTGGGCAAGTTCGCCAAGGAGTTCCCCGACCGCGTCTATGACGTGGGGATCGCCGAGCAGCATGCGGCAACCTCGGCGGCCGGGCTGGCGACCGGCGGGCTGCACCCGGTCTTCGCGGTGTACGCCACCTTCCTCAACCGGGCCTTCGACCAGGTGCTGATGGATGTCGCCCTGCACCGGTGCGGCGTCACCTTCGTCCTCGACCGGGCCGGGGTCACCGGTACCGACGGGCCCAGCCACAACGGCATGTGGGACCTGTCGATCCTCCAGGTGGTGCCCGGCCTGCGGATCGCCGCCCCGCGCGACGCCGACCAGGTCCGCGCCCAGCTCCGGGAGGCCGTCGAGATCACCGACGCACCCACCGTGGTGCGCTACTCCAAGGGCACGGTGGGCCCGGCCGTCGAGGCCCTGGGCAGGATCGGCGGCATGGACCTGCTCCGCCGCCCCGCGGAGGGCACTGCCCGGCCGGACGTCCTCCTCGTCTCCGTCGGCGCGCTCGCCCCGATGTGCCTGGAGATCGCCGCTCTCCTCGACAAGCAGGGCATCTCCTCCACCGTGGTGGACCCGCGCTGGGTCAAGCCCGTCGACGAGGCGCTGCCCGGGCTCGCCCAGCAGCACCGTGTCGTGGTCACCGTCGAGGACAACAGCCGTGCGGGCGGCGTCGGTTCGGCCGTCGCCCAGGCGCTGCGCGACGCGGCGGTGGACCTCCCGCTGCGCGACTTCGGCATTCCGCAGCGCTTCCTGGACCACGCCTCCCGCAAGGAGGTCATGGCCGAGATCGGGCTCACCGCCCCGGACATCGCCCGCCAGGTCACCGGGCTGGTCGCCAAGCTCGACGGACTCGCCGACGAGGCCGTCACCGACACCGGCGAGGCCGTCGCGGACACCGCCGAGGTCGCCCGCGACTGACCGCACGGCCCATCGGCCCCGGGGCCGGCCGGAACCCCCTATCCGGGTGGTCCGGCCGGCCCTTCGGCATGCCGGGGCCTGCCTTCCATCGGGTGAAACCCGCCCGGGGCGGCTGTGGCCGCCCCGCCACAGCCCGGGTCATCGCGGACACTCGCTCATCAGCTTATGAGTTCATGCGCGTGGGCGACGCAAGGCCGAGCAGGTGGAGGTGAGCCGATGGACAAGGAGCGATCCACCCGGAAGGGTCGCGGCCGGAGCGGCATGTTCCGGACCAAGACCGTCGAGGAGTCCATCCGGGACACCGAGGAGCCGGAGCACGCGCTGAAGAAGTCGCTCTCCGCGCTCGACCTCGTCGTCTTCGGCGTCGGTGTGGTCATCGGCACCGGCATCTTCGTCCTCACCGGAAAGGTGGCCAAGGAGAATGCCGGGCCCTCGGTGGCCCTGGCCTTCGTCCTGGCCGGCTTCGTCTGCGGGCTCGCGGCGCTGTGCTACGCGGAGTTCGCCTCGACCGTGCCGGTGGCCGGGTCCGCGTACACCTTCTCCTATGCCTCGCTCGGCGAATTCCCCGCCTGGATCATCGGCTGGGACCTGACCCTGGAGCTCGCCCTGGCCTGTGCCGTGGTGTCGGTCGGCTGGTCGGGCTACATCCGCTCGCTGCTGGACAGCGTGGGCTGGCATCTGCCGGGCTTCCTGACCGGCCCGCACGGGGGCCGCTTCGGCTTCGACATCCTCGCCTGTGTGCTGGTGCTGGCGATCACCGCGATCCTGGTCTTCGGGATGAAGCTCTCCTCGCGGGTGACCGCGGTGGTGGTCGCGGTGAAGGTGACCGTCGTGCTGATCGTGATCATTGCCGGGGCCTTCTTCATCACCGGTGCCAACTACGACCCCTTCATCCCGCCCTCCCGGAGCAGTAGCGGCGGCAGCGGACTCGCCGCCCCGCTCATTCAGCTGGTGTTCGGCTTCACCCCCTCCAACTTCGGTGTCATGGGCATCTTCGCGGCCGCCGCGATCGTCTTCTTCGCGTTCATCGGCTTCGACATCGTCGCCACCGCCGCGGAGGAGACCCACAATCCCCAACGCGACCTGCCGCGGGGCATTCTCGGCTCGCTCGTCATCTGCACGGTGCTCTATGTGGCCGTGTCCATCGTCGTCACCGGCATGCGGAAGTACAACCTGCTCTCCGTGCAAGCGCCCCTCGCCGATGCCTTCAAGGATCTGGGGCACCCCTTCTGGGCGGGGCTCATCAGCTTCGGCGCGGCGGTCGGCCTCACCGCCGTCTGCCTGATCCTCCTGCTCGGACAGAGCCGGGTGTTTTTCGCCATGAGCCGCGACGGGCTGCTGCCGAGGGTCTTCTCCACCGTGCACCCAAGATTCGGCACGCCCTATCGCTCCACCATCGCCCTGGGCGTCGTCGTCGCGATCGTGGCCGGCTTCACCTCGATCGACGTGCTGGCCGAACTGGTCAATATCGGCACGCTCTTCGCCTTTGTCGTCGTGGCACTCGGCGTCGTCATTCTCCGCCGCACCCGGCCCGATCTGCCGCGCGCCTTCCGCACCCCGTTCGTACCGGCCGTTCCCGCGTTGTCGGTGCTCGCCTCCCTCTGGCTCATGCTGAACCTGCCCGCGGAGACCTGGCTGCGGTTCGCCGCCTGGATGGCGCTCGGCGTCGTCGTCTACTTCGGCTATGGGCGACGGCACAGCCGGGTGGGTGCGACGAAGCCGTCGTAGCGGCGGATCGTCGTAACGGCGGGGAGCCGGGCGTCCGAAGCCGTATTCCGGCCGGAATTCCCGGGCCCGCACGATGTTATTGTCGAGGGTCGGAAACACCGAGGAAACCGCTCCGCGCACTGCGGAATTGGGCCCGGGGACGAGGGTTTCGGACCCCGGCAGGGTCCGCGCGAGAGAGGCTGGCAGCGACTCATGGCAGTGCGGACGGCCACCCCCACCACCGGCTGGCTGATGCGGGGCAAGGACGGCCGGCTGACGGCCTACACACCCGCCCGGGGCGGCCTGCTGCGCTGGACCGAGACCCGGCCGGGCGGCCCGGAATGGATCCCCGAGCGGCTGCCGGTGCCCGGACTGGAGCCGCATCTCTCCATATCCCAGACCCCACAGGGGTATGTGTATCTGACCGGGGTGCGCACCCGGGAAACCGACGACGGCCGGACCATCACGGAAGTGGTCTATGCCACACAGCTGCAGCCGGGCCGGGCGCTGACCCCCTGGCGGTCGATCGCCACCCCCTATGGCCAGGACTGGCAGCGGGCGGCGCAGATCGGGGCCCCGGCGACGGTCGTGGACCGGGCCGGCCTGCACGTCTTCATACGCAACGCCGGCGGCGGGGTGTGCGGGCGGCACATGGACGCCAAGGGCGTCTGGGGCCCCTGGGCGGACCTCAAGGGCAGCAATGTGCTCGATACGCTCTCCGCGGCGGCAACCGAGGACGGGCGGGTGGAACTGCTGGCGCTGACCGGTGAGTCCGTGCAGAGCTGGCGCCAGGAGGAGCCCGGCGGGCAGCTGCGGCGGGTCCGTAACATCCCGGCGAAGCCGCTGGCCTCCTCCGGCACGTCGGTCCCGGCCGGTGACGGGCGCATCACCCACTTCTGGCGGGACGCCACGGACTCGGTGCTCCAGGTCCACACCCCCGACCCGGCCGCCGACCCGGATGCGGAGGCTCCCGCCCCGGTCTCGCTGAGCTCCCTCGGGGACGGCGGCGCCGGTCCGGTCGCCGCGCTCCGCACCACGATCGGCGGGCACGACTGCACCGTCCTGGCGCAGCGGGCGACGTCCGGGCTGCCCGCGGTGGCCGCCTATCCGACGGGGGACGCGGCGGCGGGGGCGTACTGGTCGGAGACCGGGGAGGAGTGCGCCGGAGCCCCGGCGCTGGCGCTGGACGCGCACGGCCGGCTGGTGCTTGCCGCTGTCACGCCGGACGGCGGTCTTTGCGTGGCTCGTCAGAAGGACGAGCCGGGGCTGGCGCTGGGCCGGTGGGTGCGGGCTTAGGCACCGGCCCCGGTTCCCACCGCGAACACGACAAACGCCGGACGGGCCGGATGGTGAGTCATCCGGCCCGTCCTTGCGTTCGGCCGGTTATGCCGCCGGTACGCCGGCGACGCCCTGGGCCAGGAACCGCTTGCCGGTGACCCGCTCGGAGACGCCTGCACGGTCCAGGTAGGGGGTGATGCCCCCCAGGTGGAAGGGCCAGCCCGCGCCTGTGATCAGGCACAGGTCGATGTCCTGTGCCTCGGCCACCACGCCTTCGTCCAGCATCAGGCCGATCTCCTGCGCGACGGCGTCCAGCACCCTGGCGCGCACCTGCTCCTCGGTGAGGACGACATCGCCCTGCACCAGCAGCGCCGCCACCTCGGGGTCCAGCTCCGGCTTCCCGGAATCGTGGACGTAGAAGCCGCGCTTGCCCGCCTTGACCACCGCGGCCAGGTTCGCCGAGACCTTGAAGCGGTCCGGGAAGGCGCCGTGCAGCGTCTCGGAGACATGCAGGCCGATGGCCGGGCCGACCAGCTCCAGCAGCACCAGCGGGGACATCGGCAGGCCGAGCGGCTCGACGGCCCGCTCGGCGGTCTCCACCGGGGTGCCCTCGTCGATGACGTTCTGGATCTCGCCCATGAAGCGGGTCAGGATGCGGTTGACGACGAACGCCGGGGCGTCCTTGACCAGCACGGCGGTCTTCTTCAGCTTCCTGGCCACCCCGAAGGCCGTGGCCAGCGAGGCGTCGTCGGTCCGCTCGCCGCGCACGATCTCCAGCAGCGGCAGGATCGCCACCGGGTTGAAGAAGTGGAAGCCGACCACCCGCTCGGGGCGCTTCAGTTTCGACGCCATCTCGGTCACCGACAGCGAGGAGGTGTTGGTCGCCAGGATGGTGTGCTCCGGCACCACCGCCTCGAGCTCGGCGAACACCTGCTGCTTGACGCCCATCTCCTCGAAGACGGCCTCGATGACGAAGTCCGCGTCGCCGAAGGCGGCGGCCTTGTCCAGGGAGCCGGTGACCGCGGCCTTGAGGCGGTTGGCCTTGTCCTGGTTGACGCGGCCCTTGAGCAGCAGCTTGTCGATCTCGCCGTGGACATAGCCCACGCCCTTGTCGATGCGCTCCTGGTCGATGTCGGTCAGCACGACCGGCACCTCCAGGCGGCGTACGAAGAGCAGCGCGAGCTGAGAGGCCATCAGGCCGGCGCCGACCACACCCACCTTGGTGACCGGGCGGGCCAGCGACTTGTCCGGGGCGCCGGCCGGGCGCTTGGCGCGCCTCTGCACCAGGTTGAACGCGTAGATGCCGCTGCGCAGTTCACCGCTCATGATCAGGTCCGCGAGGGCCTGGTCCTCGGCGTCGAAGCCCTGGCGCAGATCGCCGTTCTTGGCACCGGCGATGATGTCCAGTGCGCGGTAGGCGGCCGGGGCGGCGCCATGCACCTTGGAGTCGGCGATCGCCCGGCCGCGCTCGACGGCCCGGTCCCAGGCCTCGCCGCGGTCCACCTCGGCCCGTACCACCTCGGTGTCGCCCTTGAGGACGGACGCGGTCCAGTCCAGCGAGCGCTCCAGGAAGTCGGCCCCCTCGAACAGCGCGTCCGCGATGCCGAGTTCGAAGACCTGCTTGCCCTTGAGCTGGCGGTTCTGGCTGAGCGAGTTCTCGATGATGACGGTCACCGCACGGTCCGCGCCGATGAGGTTCGGCAGCAGGGTGCAGCCGCCCCAGCCCGGGACGAGGCCGAGGAAGACCTCGGGCAGCGAGAAGGCGGGCAGCGCGGCCGAGACGGTGCGGTAGGTGCAGTGCAGGCCGACCTCGACGCCACCGCCCATCGCGGCACCGTTGTAGTACGCGAACGTCGGGACGGCCAGCGAGGACAGCCGCCTGAAGACGTCATGGCCACCCTTGCCGATGGCGAGCGCGTCCTCGTGCCGGGCCAGCAGTTCGACGCCCTTGAGGTCGGCGCCGACCGCGAAGATGAACGGCTTCCCGGTGACGCCGACGCCGGTGATCTCACCGGCCCTGGCCTCCGCCTCGACCTGGTCGAGCGCGGTGTTCAGGTTCGCCAGCGACTGCGGGCCGAAGGTGGTCGGCTTGGTGTGGTCCAGGCCGTTGTCCAGCGTGATCAGCGCGAACCGCCCCGCGCCGTGCGGGAGTTCGAGGTGACGGACCTGTGCCTGGGTGACGACCTCGGCCGGAAAGAGCTCGGCCGCACCCTTCAACAGCTCGGTGGTGTTGCTCATGCGCTGACCTCGCTCCGCTCGGCCGTGCATTCGCACGGTGCGCACCTTCTGATGGTTCGCTCGCTGCGCTCGCTCACTTGCCGCCTCCGACGTAGTGCGGGTTCTCCCAGATGACCGTGCCGCCCATGCCGAAGCCGACGCACATCGAGGTGATGCCGTAACGGACCTGCGGCTGCTCCTCGAACTGCCGCGCGAGTTGCGTCATCAGGCGGACGCCCGAGGAGGCGAGCGGGTGGCCGAAGGCGATGGCGCCACCGTACGGGTTGACGCGCGGGTCGTCATCGGCGATGCCGTAGTGGTCCAGGAAGGCCAGCACCTGGACCGCGTAGGCCTCGTTCATCTCGAACAGGCCGATGTCGTCGATGGTCAGGCCGGCCTTGGCCAGCGCCTTCTCCGTCGCCGGGATCGGGCCGTAGCCCATCACCTCGGGCTCGACGCCCACGAACGCATAGGAGACCAGCCGCATCTTGACCGGCAGGCCCAGCTCGTGCGCCACATCCTCGGCGGCGATCAGCGAGGCGGTCGCGCCGTCGTTGAGCCCGGAGGCATTGCCCGCGGTCACCCGGCCATGCGGGCGGAACGGGGTCTTCAGGCCCGCCAGCGCCTCCATGGTGGTGCCCGGGCGCATCGGCTCGTCGGCGGTGGCCAGGCCCCAGCCGATCTCCCCGCCCTCGGGCGAGGTGCGGCGGATGGCGATCGGCACCAGGTCGGCCTGGATCTTGCCGTCGGCGTAGGCCTTGGCGGCCTTCTCCTGGCTGCGCATGCCATAGGCGTCGGAGCGCTCACGGGTCAGCTGCGGGAAGCGGTCGTGCAGGTTCTCCGCGGTCATTCCCATGACCAGGGCGGACTCGTCGACCAGCTTCTCCGAGACAAAGCGCGGGTTGGGGTCCACGCCCTCGCCCATCGGGTGGCGGCCCATGTGCTCGACACCGCCCGCGACGGCCAGGTCCAGGGCGCCGAAGGCGATGCCACCGGCCACGCTCGTCACGGCGGTCATCGCCCCGGCGCACATCCGGTCGATGGAGTAGCCGGGCACGGACTGCGGAAGACCCGCGAGCAGGCCCGCGGTGCGGCCCAGGGTCAGACCCTGGTCGCCGATCTGGGTCGTCGCCGCGATGGCGACGTCCTCGATCCGGGCCGGGTCCAGGTCCGGGTTGCGGCGCAGCAGCTCCCGGATGCACTTGACGACCAGGTCGTCGGCGCGGGTCTCGTGGTAGATGCCCTTCGGGCCCGCCTTGCCGAACGGGGTGCGGACGCCGTCGACGAAGACGACGTCCCTAGCGGTACGAGGCACGTTGGCTCTCCTCCAGGTGCGGATCGCTGCGCGCGGGCATGCCGGTACGGCTCCGCCGCGGTGCGGGCTGACACCCGTCATGCTACTTACGAGTAACCATGCTGCACAGTCCCCCGGGGCGGAGCGGTGAAGGTCACACCCGAGCCGGAAACGCCCTGGCTCGTGGGTCCGCCGACGGGCAGCGGGCCCACGAGCCAGGGCGGGGGAGTGCGGCGTCAGGCCGACAGCGCGGTCACCAGGACCGGCGTCACCTGCTCCACCTGCCAGGGGCGGGCGCCATGCGCGGTGAGCGCCGCGGCGATGCTCTCGGGCGTCGGATTCTCGGGCGGCTCCCAGCACAGCCGGCGCACCGTGTCCGGGGTGATCAGATTCTCCTGCGGCATGGTCAGCCGCTCGGCCAGCTCCGACACCGCGGCCCGCGCCGCCGCCAGCCGCGCCGCCGCCACCGGGTCCTTCTCGGCCCACGCCCGCGGCGGGGGCGGCCCGGTCAGCGGCTGCCCGGGCTGCGGCAGTTCCGCGTCCGGCATGGCCTTGGCCCGGTCGATGGCCGCCTGCCACTGCTCCAGCTGACGACGGCCCATGCGGTGCCCGAACCCGGGCAGCGCTGCCAGCGCATGGGAGTTGGGCGGCATGTTCAGCGCGGCCTCGATGATCGCGCCGTCCCCGAGCACCTTGCCCGGCGACACGTCCCGCCGCTGCGCCACCTGGTCACGCGCGGTCCACAGCTCGCGGACCACGGCCATCTGGCGCCGCCGCCGCACCTTGTGCATGCCGGACGTACGCCGCCAGGGGTCCTTGCGCGGCGGGGCGGGCGGCGCCGCGGCGATGGCCGCGAACTCCTGGCGGGCCCATTCCAGCTTGCCCTGCCGGGCCAGCTCCGTCTCGAGGGCGTCGCGCAGGTCGACGAGGAGCTCCACATCCAGCGCGGCATAGCGCAGCCAGGGCTCCGGCAGCGGGCGGGTGGACCAGTCGACGGCGGAGTGGCCTTTCTCCAGGGCGTAGCCGAGGACGTTCTCGACCATGGCCCCGAGCCCCACCCGGGCGAAGCCCGCGAGGCGCCCGGCCAGTTCGGTGTCGAAGAGCCGGGACGGCGTCATCCCTATCTCGCGCAGGCACGGCAGGTCCTGGGTGGCGGCGTGCAGCACCCACTCGGCGTCGGCGATGGCATCGCCGAGGGCGGCGAGGTCGGGGCAGCCGACCGGGTCGATCAGCGCGGACCCGGCGCCCGCGCGGCGCAGCTGGACGAGGTAGGCGCGCTGGCCGTAGCGGTAGCCGGAGGCGCGCTCGGCATCGACGGCGACGGGTCCGGTGCCCGCGGCGAAGGCGGCCACGACCTCGGCCAGGGCTTTGGCGTCGGCGACGACGGGCGGGATGCCCTCGCGTGGTTCGAGCAGGGGAGTCGGCGCCGAATCGACGTCGTCCGGGGGGCCGCCCCCGGTGGTTCGCAGTGATGTGTCTGCTGCGGTCTCTTGGGCGTCGGTCACCGGTCAAGGGTATCCGGCGATGACGGACGCCCGTCGGCGGAACGTTCCGCCGACGGGCGTCCGGGTTCTCGTGGGATCGCGGGATCAGTGGATGATGCCGGTGCGCAGGGCCACCGCGACCATTCCGGCGCGGTCGCCGGTGCCGAGCTTGCGCGCGATGCGGGCGAGGTGGCTCTTGACGGTGAGTGCGGACAGTCCCATGGAGACGCCGATCGCCTTGTTGGACTGGCCCTCCGCAACCAGCCGCAAGACTTCGACCTCCCGCCCGGACAGTTCGCGGTAACCGCCGGGATGCCCAGGGGCTCCGGGCGGACGGCGCTGCATCCGGGCCGCGGCGGAGCCGATGGGGGCCATGCCGGGACGGCCCGGGATACCGATGTTGGTGCGGGTACCGGTGACGACGTAGCCCTTGACGCCGCCCGCGAGGGCGTTGCGGACCGCGCCGATGTCATCGGCGGCGGAGAGGGCGAGGCCATTGGGCCAGCCCGCGGCGCGGGTCTCGGACAGGAGGGTGAGACCGGAGCCGTCGGGGAGATGGACATCGGCCACGCAGATGTCGCGCGGGCTCCCGATGCGGGGCCGGGCCTCGGCGATGGACGACGCTTCGATCACATCGCGGACCCCGAGGGCCCACAGATGGCGGGTGACGGTGGAGCGGACGCGGGGGTCGGCGACAACGACCATGGCGGTCGGTTTGGTCGGGCGGTAGGCGAGGCTCGCCGGTTGCTCGAGGAGAACGGACACCAGGCCTCCAGGGGGAGTGGCGGGGACGGGTGCCGACTTGTGGGTAAGCCGGGGCGATCCGTATGGGAAGGGTCACAAGGTCCTTCGGCAGCCAAACCGCCCGGCTTTAGGGAATGATCACGAATTAGTGAGTAACAATTCGGGCAATTCCGGCCAGTCTCCGGTCGGAGGTGTGTCAGGGCATCGTCAGCGGCTCTGCGGGCCGCGCCGCTGGGGCAGCGTCACGACGCCCGCCTCCTGCGCACCGCCCGGCGGCAGCCCCGCGATCTGGCACAGCAGATCGCACCACGCCGCCAGGTGCGCCGCGGTGTCGGGCGCGGAGGGCGCGGCACCGGCGCCCGGGGGCTCCACCGGCGACCACGACGCCCTGATCTCGATCTGCGTCGACGGCTCCCGCTCCCGCAACCCCCCGAAGTAATGCGAGCCCGCCCGGGTCACCGTGCCACTGGGCGCCGAGTAAGGGACCCGGCGCGCCTCCAGCGCCCCGGTCAGCCAGGACCAGCACACCTCCGGCAGCAGCGGGTCCGCCGCCATCTCCTCTTCCAGGTCGGCGTGGACCAGGGTGACCAGACGGAAGGTTCCGCCCCAGGCGTCGTGTCCCGCCGGGTCGTGCAGCAGGATCAGCCGCCCGTCCGCCAGTTCCTCGTCGTCCACGACGACCGCGGCCTCCAGCGCGTAGGAGTACGGGGCGAGCCGCTGGGGCGGCGGGGTGGCGTCCAGTTCGATCTCGGGCCGCAGGAGCACGCCCTGCAGCCCGGCGACCGCCTGCCGGAAGACGGACGGGGAGCCCTCCCCACCCACGTCGTCCGGACCATCCGAGTGGTTCCCGTGCGCCGCAGCCATGCCCGGAAGACTAGGCGGAACGACCCGCGGTTTTGGGTAGGGACACCACGCGGCGGGTCACTCGTTCGGCCCGTGCGAAGATTTGGGGCATGAGTGAGCGCAGCCAGCAGCAGACGGGTCGCACCGCGGCACATGATTCGGCGTTCCTGAGGGCGTGCCGGCGCGAACCCGTGCCGCACACTCCGGTCTGGTTTATGCGCCAGGCGGGCCGCTCGCTCCCCGAGTACCGCAAGGTCCGCGAGGGCGTTCCGATGCTCGAATCCTGCATGCGGCCCGAGCTGGTCACCGAGATCACCCTGCAGCCGGTGCGACGGCACGGGGTCGATGCCGCGATCTTCTTCAGCGACATCGTGGTGCCGCTCAAGGCCATCGGGATCGACGTCGACATCAAGCCGGGCGTCGGGCCGGTCGTCGCGCGGCCCATCCGCACCCGCGCCGACCTCGAGCGGCTGCGTCCGCTGGAGGCGGGGGACGTGGCGTATGTGACCGAGGCGGTGCGCATGCTCACCGCCGAGCTGGGCGCCACCCCGCTGATCGGCTTCGCCGGCGCCCCCTTCACCCTGGCCAGCTATCTCGTCGAGGGCGGGCCGTCGCGCAACCACGAGCACACCAAGGCGCTGATGTACGGCGACCCCGGGCTGTGGGCCGAACTCCTCGACCGGCTCGCGGACATCACCGCCGCCTTCCTCACGGTGCAGATCGAGGCGGGTGCCTCGGCGGTGCAGCTGTTCGACTCCTGGGTCGGTGCGCTGGCCCCCGCGGACTACCGCCGTCAGGTGATGCCCGCCTCCGCCAAGGTCTTCGACGCCGTCGCCGGGTACGGAGTGCCGCGCATCCACTTCGGGGTCGGCACCGGTGAGCTGCTCGGGCCGCTGGGCGAGGCCGGAGCGGATGTCGTCGGGGTCGACTGGCGGGTGCCGCTGGACGAGGCCGCCCGGCGGGTCGGGCCCGGCAAGGCGCTGCAGGGGAACCTCGACCCGGCCGTGCTGTTCGCCCCGTGGGAGGCGGTGCAGGCCAAGGCGGGCGAGGTGCTGGACGCCGCGCGGGGGCTGCCCGGGCATGTCTTCAACCTGGGCCACGGGGTGCTGCCGGACACCGACCCGCAGGCGCTGACCCGGCTGGTGGAGTTTGTGCACGAGCGGACGGCGGCCCGGTAGCGGTTCGTCAGCCGGACAAGGCCGCCGCCTTGCGGGCCGCCACCAGGACCGGGTCCCAGACCGGGGAGAACGGCGGGGCGTAGCCCAGGTCCAGGGCGGTCAGCTGATCGACCGTCATTCCGGCGGTCAGGGCGACCGCCGCCACGTCGATCCGCTTGGCCGCGCCCTGGTGCCCCACGATCTGCACGCCGAGCAGCCGGCCGGTGGGCTGCTCGGCGAGCATCTTCACCGTCATCGGCCGGGCGCCCGGGTAGTAGCCCGCGCGGCCGGTCGACTCGATCGTCACCGCCGCCCAGCGCAGCCCCGCCTCGTCCGCCTGGGCCGCCAGCAGGCCGGTACGGGCGATCTCGAGGTCGCACACCTTGCTTATCGCGGTGCCGACCGCACCCGGGAAGGTGGCGTGACCGCCACCGATGTTGGCCCCGATGACCTGGCCGTGCTTGTTGGCATGGGTGCCCAGCGGGATGTGCCGGGTGCGGCCGGACACCAGGTCGAGGACCTCCACACAGTCGCCGCCCGCCCAGACGTCCGGCCGGCCGTGCACCCGCATCGCCGGGTCCGTCAGCAGGCCGCCGGACTCGCCCAGCGGCAGGCCCGCCGCGCGGGCCAGGGCCGTCTCCGGACGTACGCCCAGACCCAGCACCACCACCTCGGCCGGGTACTCCCGCTCCCGGGTGGCCACCGCGGTGGCCTCGCCGCCCGGGCCGGTGACGATCCCGGTGACCTCCGCCCCGGTCACCACCTCGATGCCCATCCCGTTCATCGCCTCGCGGACCAGCGCGCCCATGTCCGGGTCCAGGGTGGCCATCGGCTCGGCCGAGCGCTCCAGCACCGTCACCCCGAGGCCGCGGCGGGCCAGCGCCTCCGCCATCTCCACGCCGATGTACCCGGCGCCCACCACCACCGCGCGGCGGGCCGCCGGTTTCGCCAGCCCGTCGATGAGCGCCTGCCCGTCGTCCAGGGTCTGCACGCCGTACACGCCCCGCGCGTCCATGCCCGGCAGCGGCGGCCGGACCGGCCGGGCGCCGGTGGCGAGCACCAGGTCGTCGAAGCCGTGCCAGGTCTCCTGGCCGGACGTCAGATCCCGGGCCCGCACCCGCTGTCCGGCCAGGTCCAGCTCGGTCACCTCGGTCCGCATCCGCAGGTCGATGCCGCGCGCCCGGTGCGCCTCGGGGGTACGGGCGATCAGTGCGTCCGGCCCGTCGACCACACCGCCCACCCAATAGGGGATGCCGCAGGCCGAGTAGGAGGCGAAGCGGCCGCGCTCGAACGCCGTGATCTCCAGCTGCTCCCGGCCCAGCCGCCGCCGCGCCCGGGAGGCCGCGGACATGCCCGCCGCGTCGCCCCCGATGACCACCAGCCGTCGTACCGCCATCGTGTCCCCGTCCTCTCACCGGTCCCCTGCGCCCGCCCAGCCCATCATAAGAAGGGCCATCAGAAGAGGGGGCATCACAAGAAGGGCCATCAGACGAAGGGCATCCCCGCGTAGTTCTCGGCGTACTCGGCGGCCGCGGCGGTGGGGCCGATGAGCCTGCGCATCCGGGCGAGTTGCATCCGGCGGTCGTACACATCGGCGTCCGGCGGGATGTGCAGCAGAGTCGTCATCTCGTGTGCGTAGGACTGGGCCTGCCAGATGCGGCGCAGACAGGAGTCCGAGTAGCGGTCCAGCAGTCCGGCCGAGCCGCTGGTGTGCCAGAAGATGAGCGCCCGGGCCATGGCGGCGACGTCCGCGAACGCCATGTTGAGCCCCTTGGCCGAGGTCGGCGGCACCAGGTGCGCCGCGTCGCCGGCCAGCAGCAGCCGCCCATGGCGCATCGGCTCGATCACCCGGCTGCGCATCGGCAGCACCGACCTGGCCAGGATCGGCCCCCGGACGAGCGGTTGGCCGTCGGAGGCCAGGCGGGTCTCCAGCTCGTCCCAGATGCGCTCGTCGGGCCAGTCCTCCACGGTGGTTCCGCTGGGCACCTGGAGGTACATCCGGGAGACCGTCAGCGTGTGGGTGCAGTGCAGTGCGAAGCCGTGCGGGTGCCCGGCCAGCACCAGCTCGTCGGACACCGGCGGGATGTCGGCGAGGATGCCGAGGCAGGAGTAGGGGTAGTCGCGCCCGTGCGATGTCCACCCGCCGGCCGGCAGCGCCTTGCGGGAGGCGCCGTCCGGGCCGTCGCAACCCGCCACGAAGTCACAGGTGAGCGTCTGCTCCCGGCCGCCATGGGTGTAGCGCAGGACGGGCCGCTCGCTGTCCGCCCGCTCCACGGCGAGCACCGGGGCCTCGAACAACAACGGTGCGCCGTCGGCGAGTTGGAGCGCGATCAGATCCTGGACGAGCTCGGCCTGCGGATATGCCGTCACACTGCGGCCGCCGGTCATGGACGACACGTCGAGGCGGTACGCCCGGCCGTCGAAGCGCAGCTCGAACCCGTTGTGGACCAGGCCCTCCCGGTCCAGCCGGCCGCCCGCACCACAGGCCCGCAGGATGTCGGCCGACCCCTGCTCCAGCAGCCCGGCCCGGTGCCGCCGCTCGCAGTGGGCCCGGTCGCGCGCCTCCAGTACCACGCAGTCCACGCCCGCCCGGTGCAGCAGCCGGGCGAGCAGCAGGCCGGCCGGACCGGCCCCGATGATGCCGACGGTGGTGTGCAAGACGGGCCGCCTCTCCATGGGTGGGGTCTGATCAGCGTTCGAGGACAAGCGCCTGGCCCTGTCCCACTCCGACACACAGCGCCGCCAGCCCTGTGCCGGAACCCGCCGCCGCGAGCTGATGAGCGAGCGCGCCCGCCAGCCGGGCGCCCGAGCAGCCCAGCGGATGGCCGATCGCGATCGCCCCGCCGCGCTGGTTGACGATGCCCGGATCGAGGTCCGGCCACTGGGCGAAGCATCCCAGGACCTGGGCGGCATATGCCTCGTTGAGCTCGAACTGTGTCAAGTCGGCAAAGGAACGGTTCGCCTTGGCGAGCGCCCGCCGTACCGCCTCGACGGGGCCCAGACCGAAGAGGTCGGGCTCGATGCCGGTGACGGCCGAGGCGCGTACCCGCGCCAGGGGTTCGCGGCCCGTCTCCCGCAGCCCCGCCTCGTCGCACAGCAACAGGGCTGCTGCCCCGTCGTTGAGCGGCGAGGCATTGCCCGCGGTGACGGTGCCGCCGTCCGGGCGGAAGACGGGCCGCAGCCGGGCCAGCGCCTCCAGGGAGGTGTTGTCGCGGATCGTCTCGTCCCGCGCGAGCCCGGCACCGGGCAGCGGCACGATCTCGGCGGCGTAGTCGCCGTCCCGCCAGGCCCGGGCCGCCTTCTGATGGCTGGCCAGCGCGAAGGCGTCCTGCCGGGCGCGGTCGATGCCGTACTTGTCGGCGATCAGCTCGGCGCCCTCGCCCAGTGGGATCGTCCACCGGGCCGGCATCGCCGGGTTGGTCAGCCGCCAGCCCAGCGTGGTCGAGTACAGCTGTTGATGGCCCGACGGGAAGGCCCGCTCCGGCTTGGGCAACACCCAGGGGGCGCGGCTCATGGACTCCACGCCGCCCGCGACGACCACCGAGGCGTCGCCGACCGCGATCGCGCGGTACGCCTGCACGACCGCCTCAAGACCGGAGGCGCACAGCCGGTTGACGGTCGCGCCGGGCACCGACACCGGCAGCTCCGCGAGCAGCACGGCCATCCGCGCCACATCGCGGTTCTCCTCGCCGGCGCCGTTGGCGTTCCCGAACACCACATCGTCGATCCTCGCCGGGTCGAGCGCCGGCGCCCGGCCGACCAGCGCCCGGACCACATGCGCGGCGAGATCGTCGGGGCGCACGGCGGCGAGGGCGCCCCCGTACTTGCCGACCGGGGTGCGGACGGCGTCGACGATGTACACATCCCGGATGCGGTCGTTCATGGGGTCTCCACAGGCGTCGGGGGCCAATGATCGCGCTGGCGGCGAGTCTTTGCGCGGCGGCGGAGGCTGTCAATAGGGGTGCCGGACGGGTACCGACGGCCGTCTGCGACAGTGGGGCCATGAGCGAAGCGCACCCCTCCCAGCGCCATGTCGCCGTCATCGGCGGTGGAATCTCGGGTCTGGCGGCGGCCCATCGGCTGCTGGCGGGCGGTGCGCGCGTCACGCTCCTGGAACGCGGGGACCGCCTGGGCGGCAAGCTGCGCGCGGGCGAGATCGCGGGCCTGCCCGTCGACCTGGGTGCCGAGTCGATGCTGGCCCGGCGGCCGGAGGCGGTCGAGCTGGCGCGCGCGGTCGGCCTCGCCGACCGGCTCCAGCCGCCCGCCACCTCGACCGCGTCCGTATGGACCCGCGGCGCACTGCGCCCCATGCCCAAGGGGCATCTGATGGGCGTGCCCGGCGACTTGGCACCCCTGGCCGCCTCCGGGATCGTCTCGGAAGCGGGCCTGGCCCGGATCGCCCGCGACGCCGGACTGCCGCGCACCGAGATCGGCGAGGACGTGGCCATCGGCGCCCATGTGGCCGAGCGGCTGGGCCGCGAGGTGGTGGACCGGCTGGTGGAGCCGCTGCTGGGCGGGGTCTATGCGGGCGACTCCTACCGGATCTCGATGCGGGCCGCGCTGCCCGCGCTCTTCGCGGCCGTCCGTACCCATGACTCGCTGACCGACGCCGTACGGGAGGTCCAGGCGGCGGCCCCCCGGCGGAGCGGGCCGGTCTTCATGGGCATCGACGGCGGCATCGGGCGGCTGCCCCTCGCGGTCGCGGACGCGGTGCGCGAGGGGGGCGGCGAGATCCGCACCGGCACGCCCGTCGTCGAGCTCGCCCGGGCCGCCGACGGCTGGCGGCTCGACCTGGGGGACTCGGTGCTGACGGCCGACGCCGTGGTCCTGGCGACCCCCGCCGGTGATGCGGCCCGGCTGCTCGGCCGGACGGCCGGCACCGCCGCCGCCGAACTCGCCGCGGTCGAGTACGCCTCCATGGCCCTGGTCACGCTGGCCTTCCGCCGCTCGGAGGTGACCGGGCCGGCGGAGGGCAGCGGCTTCCTGGTGCCGCCGGTCGACGGCCGGAAGATCAAGGCGGCCACCTTCGCGAGCAACAAGTGGGGCTGGATCGGTGCGGCCGACCCGGAGCTGTTTGTGCTGCGCACCTCCCTGGGGCGCTACCGGGACGAGGACGACCTGCGGCGCGAGGACTCCGAGCTGGTGCGGATGTCGCTGGCCGACCTCGGTGCCGCCGTGGGCCTCTCGGCGAAGCCGGTGGCCGGCCGGGTCACCCGCTGGGAGTCGGGCCTGCCGCAGTATCCGGTCGGCCATCTCGACCGGGTCGCCCGCATCCGGGCGGACGTCGCGCGCCTGCCCGGACTGCGGGTCTGTGGCGCCGCCTACGACGGCGTGGGCATCCCGGCGTGCATCGCCGACGCGCACCGGGCGGCCGACGAGTTGCTCGCCACCCTGGCCGAGGGCGCCGGTGACGACGGGGGACAATGGGGACCATGACTGACGCCCAGAAGATCCCGAACGCCGGCAAGAAGGCCAAGGACCTCAACGAGGTCATCCGCTACACCCTCTGGTCGGTGTTCAAGCTGCGCGAGGTGCTGCCGCAGGATCGCACCGGCTACGCCGAGGAGGTCGAGGAGCTCTTCACGCAGCTCGCCAAGGAGGACGTCACGGTGCGCGGCACCTACGACCTGTCCGGGCTGCGGGCCGATGCCGATGTGATGATCTGGTGGCACTCCGAGACCTCGGACGCCCTCCAGGACGCCTACAACCGCTTCCGCCGCACCCGGCTCGGGCGTGCGCTGGAGCCGGTGTGGTCGAACATGGCGCTGCACCGCCCGGCGGAGTTCAACAAGGCGCACA
Organism: Streptomyces xingningensis; assembly: GCF_054957865.1. Lineage (NCBI taxonomy): Bacteria > Bacillati > Actinomycetota > Actinomycetes > Kitasatosporales > Streptomycetaceae > Streptomyces > Streptomyces xingningensis. The sequence goes on along the minus strand of NZ_JBDJPF010000022.1, from coordinate 39,815 downwards.
TCCCGGCGTTCCTCGCCGACGAGACCCCGCGCGACTACGTCAGCGTGTACCCGTTCGTGCGCTCCTACGACTGGTACCTGCTGCCCGACGAGGACCGCCGCCGCATGCTCGCGGACCACGGCAAGATGGCGCGCGGCTACCCGGACGTACGGGCCAACACGGTCGCCTCGTTCTCGCTCGGCGACTACGAGTGGATCCTGGCCTTCGAGGCCGACGAGCTGTACCGGATCGTCGACCTCATGCGCCACCTGCGGGCCTCCGAGGCGCGGATGCACGTACGGGAAGAGGTGCCGTTCTACACGGGGCGGCGGAAGGCGGTCGCGGAGCTGGTGGCCTCGCTCGCCTGACCGGCTCAGCTCGCCTTGGGTTCCGGGCGTCCGGCGCAGCTCGCGCGCCCGTCCGGGACCGCACCGGTCAGCAGGTATGCCTCGAAGTAGCGGTTCACACAGGCGTTGGGGCCGCCGCCGATGCCATGGGTGCCGGCGCCGCGTTCGGTGACCAGTGCCGAACCCGGCAGTCTGCGGTGGAGTTCCAGGGCTCCCTGGTAGGGGGTGGCCGCGTCCCGTTCGGCGGCCAGCAGCAGGGTGGGCGGCAGGGCGCGCCGGTCCACCCGGACCTCGAGCGGCCGCTGCCGGGGCGCCTGCCAGAACGCGCACGGCAGGTTCATCCAGGCGTTGCTCCAGGTCTCGAAGGGAGCCCGTTGGGCGAGCCGGGAGTTGTCGCGGTCCCATACCCGCCAGGAACGCGGCCAGGGCGCGTCATTGCACTCCACGGCGGTGTAGACGGCGTTGCCGTTCTCGGCGGCCGGTGCGCCCGACGGGTCGGAAGAGGCGATCGCCAGCAGCGGTTTGTCGTCCCCGCGCAGATAGGCGGCGAGGGCCCGGGCGGCGGGTACCCAGCCGCTGTCGCTGTAGCCCGCCCTCAGCAGCACGCCCTGGAGCTGCGCCGGACCGACCTTGCCCCCGGCGGCCCGGTGGCCGAGCCGCCGGCCGGCCCGCTCGTACGAGGCCAGCACCTGCTGCGCGGTGCGGCCGAGGTGGTAGACGTCGTCGTGCTTGGCGGCCCAGCGGCGCCAGTCGTTCCAGCGCCGCTCGAAGGCGGCGGACTGGTCGAGGTTGTTCTGGTACCAGACCTTGTGCGGGTCGGGGTTGACCACGCTGTCGAAGACCATGCGGCGTACATGCCCGGGGAAGAGCGTGGCGTAGACGGCGCCGAAGTAGGTGCCGTAGGACGCTCCGATGAAGTTGAGCTGCCGTTCGCCGAGCGCCGCACGCAGCACGTCCAGATCGCGGGCGTTGTTGCGGCTGTTGAAGAACTGCAGGTCGTTGCCGGTCCGGCGGGCGCAGCCCTGGGCGTAGGCCCGGGCCTTCTCCAGCCGGTGCTTCTTGTAGGCGGCGGTGGGGTGTTCGGGGGAGTCGCTGGGGGCCCGGTCGAAGGAGGCCGGGTCGGCGCAGGACAGCGGCGCGGAGCGGCCGACGCCGCGCGGGGCGTACCCGATGAAGTCATAGGACTCGGCGAGCCGGTGCCACTGCGGGATGCCGGCCAGCAGCGGGAAGATCATGCCGGAGCCGCCCGGGCCGCCGGGGTTGAACACCAGGGCGCCCTGTCGCGCGGAGCGCCCGCCGGTGGCGTGGCCCCGGCTGACGGTGAGCCGGATCTGCTCGCCGTCCGGCCGTGCGTAGTCCATCGGGACGGAGACGGAGCCGCACTCCACGGGCGAGGGCAGTCCCTCGGCGTCCGGACAGGAGCCGAAGTCGATGCCCCGGTCGGCGGCGCGCTCGGCGGCCCGGACCACGCCGCGCGCTTCGGCGCGGCCGTCCGGGGAGAGGGCGCCGGTGCCCTGTGCCGGAGCGGTGGTGAGGGCGGTGAGCCCGGTGAGGATCAGGGATCCGACGGTTCCGTACAGGGCTGCTGCTCTCACTGGCCGTCCCTTCGTGTTCAATGCGACAAAAGGGATATTTGATTGGGTGGTTGGTGAAGTAAAGCACCGAGCCGCGATGTCGGCCGCAATGGGCCCGAAGGGACCCCTTGGTGACCGTTCCTCAGTATCTGTACCCCTGCAACCGGGCGGACAGTGCGGCGCGCAGCCCGGGATCGGCGAGCGCCCTGCGCCCGCGCACCGCGAGCGCGGCCAGCAGCCCCCGGTCGTCTGCCGGGGGCGGACCGGCGGCCACCTCGTCCAGCAGTTTGCGGCCGGCGTGCGACGCCCAGTTGGTGTGCGGGTGCACCTCCACCAGGGCCATCGCCAGGCAGCCGGCGGTCAGGACCAGTGGCAGGACGAACCAGGCCGGTGCCGGCCCCCGGGCCGCCTCCGGCGGCATGGTGAGCACCGCCGCGGCCCCGGTGCACAGCACCACCAGGCATGCCCAGCGGAGTCGGCGGATCGCCAGGGACACCTCCCGCCGCTCCCGGGCGGGCACCGCGAGCCCGGCCGCGGTCAGCCGGTCGGACAGGTCCCGTACCGCGTCGGCGGTGCGGTGCGCCGCGCGGATGGCCGGCACCGGGGACTGGCCGTCCGGCCCGATCGCCGTGATCACCGAGCGCTCCAGCTCGTCCCGGCCGACCGGGTCGACGACCGTCGCCCACCCGGTGTGCGCCAGCAGCAGCCGTCGCTGGCGGCCCATCGCGACCAGCGCGAGATCGGTGACCCGCTGCGGGCCGCCCGCCAGGAACGCCGCCTCGTAGAGCGTCAACGCGGTGATCCGGGGTCCGGCCGGGACGCTCCGGGGCCGGGCGGCGGAGACCGCGGCGAGGCACACCCGGCCGCAGGCGATCAGGGCCACGGCCCAGGTGACGAGTAGCAGGGCGATCCACATACAAGCGTTCTACTCGACGGGTGTGCGGGGACGCAGCCGGATTTACCGGGCGGAATCCCCGGGGGACGGGCGCATGACCGCGGGCGGGAGCGGATAGGTGGTGCCGGGCGAGGGCTCCGGTGTGCTCAACTCATCGGCGCGCGGCGTGGGTTGCCGCGGGGCCCGGGAGGCGAGGGCGTCGAAGTCGACCAGCCCGGTGCCGGTGACGGATCGCATGGTGTCTCCTCTTCCCGGGCCGGTGCCCGGGGCACGGGAGCGGCCGGGGCCGCTCTCACCGCACAGAAACCAGGGTGTGTCCGGTGGGTCGGTGCGGGTTCCGCGGTGTCTGGTGATGGGGGCACCTCCCAGCGTCAGCTGGGGGAGCGCCGCGGCACCCGTGCCGACCCACCGGACACACCCCAACCGCCCGCCCGTGATCCCCACGGCGATTCCGCGAACTCGACTCGCGAACTCGACTGGTGAGGCCCCGCGATCGGGGGGACGTCGCGGGGCCTCACCGGGTCCAACGGGCGGCCGATTGGGTTGGTTCCCGCCCTTCTGCGGCAAGATGGCGGTGGGGGTGGTGGGCGTGCGTGAGCGGCCGAAGGCGAAGAGCGCGGGCGGACAGAGCTACGACCCCGACAGGCTGTTCCTCCCGCCCGACGACGACCTCGCCCCCAATCGCCCGGGCGAGACCCTGCGCGCCCGGCTCGACGCCTCCCGGCGCGGCCGGGCCCGGCTCGCGGTCGCCCGCCTCCTCGGCCGGCGGCCCGTGGAGGACTCCTGGCGCCGGGCGCTGGCCGCGGAGCAGCTCGTCGGCGCGGCTCTGGAGCGGCTCACCGACGGCGGCTGGGCAGTGGTGCACTCGGTCGTCCTGCCGGGCGAGGCCGTGATCGCCCATCTGCTGATCGGGCCCGGGGGCGTCTTCTGTGTCGACGTCGAACGGACCCGCCGGGCGCGGGTCCGGGTGGACGACGTGATGGCCCGGGTCGCCGGGGAGCGGCACCCGCGCCCCTGTGTCCGCCGGGCGCGGCAGAGCGCGGCGCGCTCCACGCTGGTGCTCTCCCGGGGGTGCGGCTTCACGGTGCCGGTGCGGCCGGTCGTGGTGCTGGTGGGGGCCACCGGCGTCGAGGTCGCGGCCACCCTGGAGGACGTACGGGTGCTGCGGGAGGGCGAGGTGCCCGGGCTGGGCGAGCTCGGCGGAGTGCTGCACCCGGAGCGGGTCGACCGGATCCACACCGTGGCGCGCAACCGTCGGGTCTGGCTCTGGGGGTGAGCCACCGTCAGATGAGTGAAGTCCGGGGACGGCGGTGGCCCGTGTGAGGCCTTGCGCCCCGATGAGCTGCTTACCATGACGGCCTGACCGGCCGGAACGGTAGCGAGGCGCGGAGTGCAGGATGTCGGATCCCCGGAGACTGTCCCCCCACCGCGGCCCCTCCCGTAACCCGCACCGCCCCACCGGACCCGCCCTGGTCGCCGGGCTGCTGGCCGTCACCGCCGCGGCGTGCACCGCACCCCCGTACCGGGCCCCGGCCGCCCACCGGGCCGGGCCGCCGTCCCCGGCCGTCGTCGAGGTCTCGCCCGGCGACTGCGGCCGCGGCTGGTCCCGGCCCCGGCCGGGCACCCAGGAGTTCGCCCTGCGCAACACCACCGCCGGGGCCGCCGACGTCCGCCTCCAGGACGCCCGGACCGGCGCGGTGTACGGCGAGGCGGAAGGCATCGGCCCGGGCGCGGTCCGGCTGCTGCGGGTCCGGCTCGGCGCCGGCGGCTATGCCTTCGTCTGCCTGCCGGAGGACGCGGACGCCGTCACCGGACCCACCGTGCACATCCCCGGCACGGCCGCCCCGGGCCCCGCCGCCGTGCCCGTCACCCGGGGCGACCTGATCCCGCCGACCCTGGACTACCAGCGCTGGACCGGACGGCGGCTCACCGCACTCGTGGCCGCCACGGACGCCCTGCGCGCCGCGGTGGACGACGACCGCGCCCTCGCCCGGCGGCGCTGGCTCACCGCCCACCTGGGCTACCAGCGGCTGGGCGGTGCGTACGGCGCCTTCGGCGAGGCCGCCGAGGCCATCGACCGGACCAGCGCGGGCCTGCCCGGCGGAGTGCACGACCGCGGCTTCACCGGCTTCCACCGGCTCGAGTACGGCCTGTGGCACAACGAGGAACCCGCCGGGCTCCGCCGCGCGGCCCGCCGCCTCGCCGCCGACGTCCGCGCCCTGCGCGACGCCTGGGACCGCACCCGCATGGACCCGGCCGACCTGGTCCGGCGGGCCCACGAAATCCTGGAGGACACCATGCGGTTCGAGCTGACCGGACGCACCGACTACGGCAGCGGAACCACCCTCGCCACCGCCCGCGCCCAGCTCGACGGCACCGGCGAGGTCCTCGCCCGGCTGCGCCCCCTGCTGCGCACCCGGTACCGCGAACTGGACGCCCTCGACCGGCAGTTGGACCACACCCGGCGCGCCCTGGACGACGCCCGGGCCCCGCTGGGCCGGGCCCGGCACGAGCAACTGGACGCGGACTTCGGCGACCTGGTCGAGCGCCTCGCCGCGGTGGCGGCCCTGTGCACCGTACGGAGGGCGGCGTGAACCCCGTACGCCGCCGCTTCCTGTGCGGCGCGGCGGCGGGAGCCCTGGGCGCCATGGCCACCCCGGCCCCGCTCACCGGCCGGGCGGTGGCCGTCCCCCCGGCGGCCCCCGCCTTCCACGGCACCCACCAGCCCGCCATCCTCACCCCACCCGCCCGCAGCACCGCCTTCATCGCCCTCGATGTCACCACCGCCAACCGCGCCGAACTCACCGATCTGCTCCATACGTTCACCGAACGAGCCCGCTTCCTGGCCACCGGCGGCATCCCCGACCCCACCGGCATCACGGCACCCCCGCCCGACTCCGGAATCCTCGGCCCCCGCGTCCCCGCCGCCGACGCGGTGCGCATCACCCTGGCCGTGGGCGCCTCGCTCTTCGACGGCCGCTTCGGGCTCACCGCACCGCGCAGGCTGCGCACCATGCCGGTCTTCCCGGACGACGACCCCGACCCGGCCTGGTGCCACGGCGATCTGAGCCTCCAGCTGTGCGCGGACAGCCAGGACACCGTGCTGCACGCGCTGCGCGACCTCACCCGCCATACCCGGGGCGGCATGCAGATCCGCTGGCGCCTCGACGGCTTCACCAGCCCGCCCCGCCCCAGCGGCACCCCCCGCAATCTCTTCGGCTTCAAGGAGGGCACCACCAACCCCGACACCCGCGACACCCCCTTGATGGACCGTCTGGTCTGGACCGGCCCCGGCTCCGGAGAACCCGGCTGGACCGCCGGCGGCAGCTACCAGGTGGTGCGGCTGATCCGCATGCGGGTCGAGTTCTGGGACCGCGTCCCGCTCACCGAGCAGCAGCGGATGTTCGGCCGCGACCGCGACACCGGCGCCCCCCTGGACGGCAACCGGGAGACCGACCCGCCGTGCTACGCCCGCGACCCCAAGGGCGAGGTGATCCCCCTGGACAGCCACATCCGGCTGGCCGACCCCCGCACCCCGCAGACCCGGGGCCAGCGGCTGCTGCGCCGCTCGTACAGCTACGACCGGGGCGTCGACCGCAATGGCGACCTCGACCTGGGGCTGCTCTTCTGCTGCTACCAGCGGGACCCGCTACGGCAGTTCGCGGCCGTGCAACAGCGGCTGGCGGGCGAGCCGTTGACCGACTATGTGACCCCGTTCGGCGGCGGTTACTTCTTCGCGCTCCCCGGGGTGCGGGACCGTGCGGACTGGTTCGGCCGCGCGCTGATGGACAGCACCTGATGAACAGCATCCGATGAACAGCATCCGATGAACAGAAGCCGATGGACCCGAGAAGGAGACCGGGCATGATCACACGGGCAGTGCTCGCCGTTGTCGTCGCGCTGGCCGCGACCGGCCCGGCCCCGGCACCCGCCGTCGGCGGGACGTCCACCGCGACCCCCGTCAAACACCTGGTGGTCCTCTACGACGAGAACGTGTCCTTCGACCACTACTTCGCCACCTATCCCCGGGCCGCCAACACCGACGGCACCCGGTTCACCCCGGCGAAGAACACCCCCCGGGCCGCCAAGGACATCGACAACCTGCGCACCGCGGGCCTGCTGGCGAAGAACCCCAACCAGTACCCGCCGCGGCGGCTCTCCCCGGGCCGGGCCATGACCTGCGACCAGAACCACTCCTACAGCCCCCAGCAGTACGCCGCCCACGGGGGCCGGGCCGACCGGTTCGTCCAGTACACCGACTCCGGCACCTGCTCCGGCCCCCTCTACGGCGAACCCGGCCTGGTCATGGACTACTACGACGGCAACACCGTCACCGCCCTGTGGAACTACGCCCAGCACTACGCCCTCAACGACCGTTCCTTCGGCACCACTTACGGCCCCTCCACCCCCGGCGCCGTCAACCTGGTCTCCGGCCAGACCCATGGCGCGGTCTCCACCGACCCCGCCTCGGACACCGAGCGCCCACGGCAGACCCGCAGGCCCGACCCGTACGCCGTCACCGCCCCGGACGCCAGGGGCGTCGGCACCCTCACCAACGACCCCGACCCGGCCTATGACGACTGCTCGGACGCGGACCACACGGCGGGCAGCCCGCTCGTCGCCCTGCGCGGCCGCAACATCGGCGATCTGCTCAACGCCCGCAAGGTCAGCTGGGGTTGGTTCCAGGGCGGCTTCCGGCCGAGCACGCCCTGGGACGGGCGGCCCGGGCACCACGCCCGGTGCTCCGGCAGTACGCACACCAACACCGGCGGCGCCGAGGTGATCGACTACATCCCGCACCACGCACCGTTCCAGTACTACCGGTCGACCGCCAACCCGCACCACCTGCCGCCGGCCTCCCTCGCCGAGATCGGCCACGCCGGACCGGCCAACCACGCCTATGACCTCGCCGACTTCGACGCCGTCCTGCGGGCGGGCCGGCTGCCCTCGGTGAGCTTCCTCAAGGCCCCCGCCCACCAGGACGGGCACGCGGGCTACTCCGACCCGCTCGACGAACAGCACTTCCTGGTCAGCCGGCTCAACCAGATCCAGAGCGCGCCGCAGTGGCGGGACACCGCCGTCGTCATCGCCTATGACGACTCCGACGGCTGGTACGACCACGCCTACGCGCGGCCGCTGAACGGCTCGCGGATCACGGCGAAGGGAGCCGGCGGACGGCCGCTGGACGGCCCCGCCTGCCGGACCCCCGCACCGGCGGGCGGCCGGCAGGGCAGATGCGGGCCCGGCCCCCGGCTGCCGCTGCTGGTGATCTCCCCCTACAGCAAGGTCAACACCGTCGACCACACCCCGACCGAACAGACCTCGATCCTCAGGTTCATCGAGGACAACTGGCACACCGGCCGCATCGGCGATGGCGCCTTCGACAGCCGGGCGGGCTCCCTGCTGAACCTCTTCGACTTCAAACGGCCGCACGGCGGGCGGGTGTTGCTGAACCCGGACGGCTCGGTGCGCTCGGCCTCCCGCGCGGAACCGGCCGAGCAGAGCACCCCGGAACCAGGGCGGCCCGGAACCCCGGCTCCCTGCCCCGCACTATCCGACCGGTGCGTAGGCGTAGGCGCGCCCCCGCGGCAGCCGCCGCAGCACCCGCTTGCCGTGCAGCCGTGAAAGCAGGGTCACCACCGTGCTGTAAGTGAGCTCGCCCGCCAGCCCGTCCTGGACCTCACGCGGAGTCAGCGGCGCGTCCGCCCGCTGCAGGGTGGCGAGGACCTCGCACTCCAGCGCCCCACTCGCCCGGCGCCAACCGCGGCGTACGCCCGCTCCCATTGCCCAGATGTCCTCTGCTGTCCGCTGCCGGATTCCGCTCCCCGAGTGTACGGGCTCACCACACCGCCCCCGACCCCCGTCACAGACGCCCGCGCAGCGCCGGGTGATCCGCCACCACCGTGCACGACCCCGGGGCGATCTCCGTGAACCCCGCGTCCTGCACCACCGGCAGCCCACTCGCCGTCAGCGCGGCCCAGCCCGCCGGACCGGCGGTCCGCACCGACAGCGCGAAACCGTCCTCGCGCCAGGCCTTGCGCTCCGCCTCGTCCAGCCGCCACCAGGCCAGCTGCGCCCCGTGCCCGGCCTGGGCCATGGCCTTGCCCGCGGACATCGCCAGCTCCGGGTTGAGCCACAGCACGGGCCGTGCGGGGTCCGGCGCGGGCGGCGGCTCCGGGTCCGCCAGATCCGTACCCGACACCTGGAGCTTCGCCAGTTCCCTGGGCCAACTGTCGATGGGGTATCCCCTGCTCGAGCGAAGCCGAGAGCTTGGGGAAGGCACCGGCGGGAAGACCCGTACCTCGGCGGTCACACCCGTCACCGTGATCCCCGGCAGCGCGGACGCCCGGCGCCACTCGGCGCCCCGCGCCCGGCGCACCACCTTGCGGATCCGGGCGTCCTGCCAGTCCCGTACGGCCTGCGCCCACTCCCCGTCCGTCCGCTCCCCGTCTGTCCGCGACCGCTCGTCGGACAGCAGGGTGAGCACCGCACGCGCCGCCGTCTCCAGCGCGTCCGTACGGGCCGGGGGGTGCGCCTTCTCGATCCGCACCACCAGCGGCAGGACGAACTGCGGCGCACTGTCCCGGGGGTCCCCGGGCGGGGTGAACGGATGGGCCTCGGTGCTGTCAGAGCTGGTCACGGCCTCAAGTCTGCCAGCTCTGCCCCGGGCTGTTACGGGCCGCTATGGTGATCACGGGGATCGCGGAGGGGGAGGGACCAGATGCGACTCACCGAGGTCGCGCGCCGTCCTCGACCGTGCCGTCACCGAACGCGTCGCCGCCGGGGCCACCGTGGTCTTCGTCGACCACGACCCACGCCGCCTGGCCGGGTCCTGCACCTCCGTGCACCGGGTGGCGGCCGGGACACTCACCACGGCTCCGGCTCCGGCTCCGGCCGCGGACACCGGCTCCCGGCCCCCGCTCCGGACCGTCCGCATCGAGGCCGGGGCGCCGTCCGGTGCCGCACTGCCGGACGGCCTGCCCGGCGACCCGGCGGCCGAACCCGCGCCACCCGGAGGGATCGGCTGACCGTTGCCGCCGACCACTCCGACGCGCTGCTGCGCGCCCTGCTCACCGCCGCCCCGCCCTGGCACATCCGCGCGGTCACGACCGCAGAACCCCAAGGTGATCCCAGCCGATGACCGCCCTGATCCGCTACCAGACCGCCCTGCTGCTCCGCTCGCACCGCTGGCTGCCGCCCCTGCTGCTGTATGCCCTCTGCATGGTCGTCGGCGTACAGTCCGGGCAGCCCGTGCTGGACTCGCTCGGCTGGGCGGCCGGTGCGCTGGTGCCCGTCGCCGCCTGGCTGGTCCGGGTGTACGTGACCAATGAACCCGACGCCGCGCGCGACTGCGCCGCGGCCGCGGCTGGTCCCTGGCGGGTGCACCTCTCGGCGGTGCTCGCCGCGCTGCTCGCCTCGACCGCGCTCGCCGTGGCCGGCACCGCGGTGGTCACCGCCATCAGCGACCCGCGCAGCGCCGACCTCCGGCACCGGGTGCCCCGCTGGCCCGCGGCCGGGCTGATGGCCGCCGTCGCCTGCGCCCTGCTGGGCACGGCCGTGGTGTGCGCGCTCTGCGCCCGTCGGTAGCGGATGGGCCGACGGACTCCGGTGGTGCGGGCGGACCCGTCGCCGGCTGTGTGCAGTGCGGCAAGTGTGTGCAGTATGGCAAGTCCACTGCGGCGGAGCCGCACATCGGGCGGGGCCGCACATCGGGCGGGGCCGGGACACACCCCCTACCCGGCGACCAGCCGCCCCGCGTCCCGGGCCAGCGCCGTCAGCCGCGAGATGGCCCGGAAGTACTTCTTCCGGTAGCCCCCGTTCAGCATCTCCTCGCTGAACAGCGCATCAAACGACCGCCCGGAGGCCAGTACCGGCACCTCCCGGTCGTAGAGCCGGTCCGCGAGCACCACCAGCCGCAGCGCGGTCGACTGGTCCGGCACCGGCTCGACTCCGGTCAGGCACACGGTCCGGATCCCGTCGCACATGGCGCCATAGCGGCTCGGGTGGACCGTGGAGAGATGGCCGAGCAGGGCGGAGAAGTCATCGAGCGAGGCCCCCTCCGTCGCATACGCCACCCGCTTGACCACCTCGTCGTCGTAGGGGGCCGGGGCCTGCGGCAGGCCCCGGTGCCGGTAGTCCTCGCCGTCGATGCGCACCGGGCGGAAGTGCGCGGAGAGCCCCTGGATCTCGCGCAGGAAGTCGGCGGCGGCGAACCGGCCCTCGCCGAGCCTGCCCGGCAGCGTGTTGGAGGTCGCGGCGAGCGCGACGCCCGCTTCCACCAGCTTGCCCAGCAGGGTCGAGACCAGCACGGTGTCGCCGGGGTCGTCGAGCTCGAACTCGTCGATGCACAGCAGCCGGTGACCGCTCAGCGTCCGTACGGTCTGCTGGAAGCCCAGCGCGCCGACGAGGTTGGTCAGCTCCACAAAGGTGCCGAAGGCCTTGTGCTCGGGCAGCGCCGGGGTGGCGTGCCACAGGGACGCCAGCAGGTGGGTCTTGCCGACGCCATAGCCGCCGTCGAGGTAGACGCCGCGCGGACCGCCCGGGGCGGTGGGCCTCGCCTCCCGGCGGAACCAGCGCCGACGGCCGCCGCCCGCGGCGGACCCGCCGCCGAGCCCGGCGGCGAAGGAGCCGAGGACAGCCACGGCCTCGGTCTGGCTGGGCTGGTTCGGGTCGGGGAGGTAGGTGTCGAACCGGACCGAGTCAAAGCGCGGTGGCGGCACCATCTCGGCGACCAGACGGTCGGCCGGTACGTGCGGGGCGCGCGAGATGAGCGCGACGGGCTCTTCGGACCCTTCGCCGAAGCCGGGGGAGCCGGTGCCCGAGGACGCTGCGCCTGAGGACGATGCGGTGGAGGACGACACAACTGTTCAGGGTAGATCCCTGAAGGCGCACCCGTCGCCCGGAGCGGGGCGAGGCATGTCACACTGCGGCCTATGCGACGCCTGTTCCCCTCCCCGCTCAGCCCCGCCGACCTCGAGGACCGCGAGTGGGGGCTGGACGAGCTGGCGGATGTCTACGCCTATCCCGGCCGGCCGGCCGGTGCAGACGGCTGGCTGCGGGCCAACATGGTCTCCTCGCTCGATGGCGCGGCCCATCACGAGGGGCGCTCCCAACCGCTCTCCTCCGCCGCCGACATGCGGATCTTCGGCACCCTGCGCGGCCTCGCCGACGCGGTCGTGGTCGGGGCGGAGACCGTACGGCAGGAGAGCTACCGGCCCGCGCGCGCCCGTGAGGCGTTCGCGGCGCGGCGCGCGGCGCTCGGCCAGGGGCCCGCGCCGGTGATCGCGGTGGTGAGCGCCGGGCTCGATCTGGACTTCTCGCTTCCGCTGTTCACCGCGCCGTTGGTGCCCACCCTGGTGCTCACCGGCTCCGGCGCCCCCGCGGACCGGGTCGCGGCGGCCCGCGCGGCGGGCGCCGAAGTGATCGTGGCCGGGGAGGGGCAGGGCGTGACGGTGGCGCGGATACCCGGGCTGCTGGCGGAGCGCGGGCTGACGCGGCTGCTCACCGAGGGCGGGCCGCGGCTGCTGGGACAGTTCGCGGCCGCCGGAGTGCTGGACGAGCTGTGTCTCTCGCTGGCCCCGGTGATCGCCGCCGGCAGCGCGCCGCGGATCGCGGGCGGCCCGCCGCTGGAGGTGCCGGAGCGCTTCGCGCTCGGGTGCGTGCTCGAAGAGGCCGGGTTCCTCTTCACCACGTACCGAAGGATCTGAGTGTGCCCCGTGGATCTGAGTGTGCCCGTGGATCTGACAATCGGCGGAATTCTCTGTTCCGGTTCCTGTCCGGTGGGCAGAATTGAGTCTGACGCTCCCCCGAGGGCGCGGGACGCAAACAATCCGGTTCACGGGGAGCACGCGCAGGATGGTTTCTGTGTGGGCCGGTGGCCCACGGAGGAGAAGGGCTCCCACCGTGTTCACGAGCGTATTGATGATCGAGCAGGCGTTGTCCGAGGCGGACGTCGAATTCGTCACCACCCTCCACGAGGACACCATGTCCTTTGTGGTCCTGATGCAGCCCAGAGGCGCCGAGGACCGGCTGCTGCGCGCCATTGACGACGTCGCGCTCGGCGAGCTCGAACAGGCCGTCCGGGAGGGGGACGAGCCCGAGGGCGAGGCGGCCCTGAAACCGGCCGCCCTCGCCCTGGAGCATTCGCTCCGCAGCCTGCGGGCGGCCGGCAGCGAGGCCGTCGGCCAGATCATCGACGACCACCCGCTCGATCTGCTGCGGTCCGTCGTCGAACAGACCCACGCCGACGAGGTGATCGTGCTGACCGCCCCGCACCTGGTCGAGGAGTTCTTCCACCGGGACTGGGCCTCGCGGGCCCGGCACAAGGTCGGCGTCCCGGTGCTCAAGCTCTACGCCCACACCGACGAGGAGCGGGACGGGCGGTGACCGGCCGCCGGCGGGCGTGGGACGGGCTGTCGGCGGCGGGTGCGAGAATCGGGCGAGAGCCCGACCGCGAACACAGGGAGCACCGCACATGGCACCGGCCGTCCCCACGACGATGGAACGCCCCCACTTCATCGGCATCGGCGGCGCCGGCATGTCGGGCATCGCCAAGATCCTCGCCCAGCGCGGCGCCCGGGTCGCGGGCAGCGACGCCAGGGAGTCGGCGACGGCAGCGGCGCTGCGCGCGCTCGGTGCCACCGTGCACATCGGCCACGCCGCCGGGCACCTGGCACCGGACGCCAGCTGTGTCGTCGTCTCCAGTGCCATCCGGCCCGACAACCCCGAGCTGGCGGCCGCCGCCGAGCAGGGCATCCCCGTGGTGCACCGCTCGGACGCCCTCGCCCGCCTGATGGACGGCCTGCGCACGGTCGCCGTGGCCGGCACGCACGGCAAGACGACCACCACCTCGATGCTCGCCGTCGCCCTCGGCTCCCTCGGCCTCGACCCGTCCTACGCCATCGGCGGCGACCTCGACGGCCCCGGCTCCAACGCCCGGCACGGCGGCGGCGAGTTCTTCGTCGCGGAGGCGGACGAGAGCGACCGCAGCTTCCACAAGTACGCGCCCGAGGTCGCGATCATCCTCAACGCGGAGCTGGACCACCACGCCAACTACGCCTCGATGGAAGAGATCCACGAGTCCTTCGAGACCTTCGTCGGCCGCATCCGCCCGGGCGGCACCCTGGTCGTCTGCGCCGATCAGGCGGGCGCCCGCGAGCTGACCGGGCGGCTGGCCCGCCAGGACATCGAGGTCGTCACCTATGGCTCGGCCCAGGATGCGGACGTCCGCGTCCTGGACGTCACCCCGCGCGGTCTGACCAGCGAGGTCACCGTCCTCCTGGGGGGCCGCGAGCTCACCTTCGCGGTCTCCGTCCCCGGCCGCCACTATGCGCACAACGCGGTCGCCGCCCTCGCCGCGGGCGTCGCCCTCGGCATTCCGGCCGGTGATCTGGCCACCGCGCTCGGCGAGTTCACCGGGGTGGGGCGCCGCCTCCAGCTCAAGGGCGAGGCGGGCGGCGTCCAGGTGATCGACTCCTATGCCCACCACCCCACCGAGATGACCGCCGACCTGGAGGCGATCCGCGGCGCCGCGGCCGGCGCCCGGGTCCTGGTGGTCTTCCAGCCCCACCTCTTCAGCCGCACCCAGGAGCTGGGCACCGAGATGGGCGAGGCCCTCGCCCTCGCCGACGCCTCCGTCGTCCTCGACATCTACCCCGCCCGCGAGGACCCGATCCCCGGCGTCACCAGCGCCCTGATCATCGACGCCGCCGAGGCCAGGGGCGCCCGGGTGCTCCCGGGGCCCGGCATGGCCGCCGTGCCGGAGGCCATCGCGGGAATGGCCCGCCCCGGTGATCTCGTTCTCACCATGGGCGCGGGCGATGTGACCGACCTCGGTCCGAAGATCCTGGCCCGCCTGGAGCACTGAGAAAGGACCCCCGGTGGCCTACGAGGTAGAGAAGACGGACGAGCAGTGGCGCGCCGAGCTGTCCCCCGCGGAGTACCAGGTGCTCCGCCGGGCCGGCACGGAGCCCGCCTTCCGCGGCGCGTACACCGACACCACCACGGCCGGTGTCTACTCCTGCCGGGCCTGTGGCGCGGAACTCTTCCGCTCCACCGAGAAGTTCGAGAGCCACTGCGGCTGGCCGAGCTTCTACGATCCCAAGGACTCCTCGGCCGTCGAGCTCCTCGAGGACCGCTCGCACGGCATGGCCCGCACGGAGGTGCGCTGTGCGCGCTGCGGCTCGCACCTCGGCCATGTCTTCGCGGGCGAGGGCTATCCCACCCCGACCGACCAGCGGTACTGCATCAACTCGATCTCGCTGCGGCTGATCCTTGACGAGGGCTGACTTGACGAGTCAGTGAATGGAGCCCCTCTTCACCCGTTGGGCTGGTGATATAAGGATTTCCTTTTCGCATTTAGCGCCGTACGCTGGGATGCGGAGCATGAACTGGGAGATCAATCTCCATCCAGCAGTGGAGTCGTGGCTGCTGAAGCTGGCGGAGGAGGATCCGAAGAGTGCGGATCTTGTTGAAGCGGCCATCGACACCCTGGCTGAGAGCGGCCCGATGCTCGGGCGGCCACTCGTAGACCGTATTCATGGTGGTCGTATCCACAACCTCAAGGAGCTGCGCCCGGCGAGCGCGGGCCGTACGGAGGTGCGCATCCTGTTCGTGTTCGATCCCGAGCGTGAGGCGATTCTCCTCGTGGCGGGAGACAAAGCCGGTCGTTGGAGTCAGTGGTACGTCGATGCGATCCCGCTGGCCGAGGCCCGCTACGACGAGTGCCTGGCCGACGTGCGACGCAGAGGAAAGGACGGCGATGTCCGGTGAGCGGTCACAGCAGTTGGGCTGAGGTGAGGCGGCAAGTGCGCGATGCCCATCCCGAGGTGTCGGATGGGGAGTGGGAGGCTCGCAGGCAGGCGGCGCGGACCGCAACCGAGGCTTATGTGCTCGGATACCACCTGCGCGAGATCCGTGAGGAGCAGGGGCTTACCCAGGTGCAGGTCGCGGCGTCAGTCGGGATTTCTCAGGCCAGGGTGTCCCAGATCGAGCGGGGTGAGATCCACAACTTGGAGACGATGCGTACGTATGCCGCGGCACTTGGCGCTCGTATCACGGTGTCGATCGAGTACGGCGACCGAACCATCGGCGCCGCTTAGGCCCTGTCCAGCGGATTACGACGCACGCCGGTTGCGGCCGCGTATTCCGCCGGACCCTCGCCGTCGTGGCGTCGTGCTGTTGCGGCGGGCCTTTTCCCGAGGCTCCGCCCCGAACCCGGGTTTGGGGGAGGGCTGACCCGTGCCGGGCTCCGAACCGGCCACCGGCTTGATCCAATTGACTAGGCTGGGTGCCCGGCGGGCCACCGCGCCCGGGAAAGAGGAGGCGAAGTGGCTGTCCCCGAAGCCGAGTACATCTGGATGAACGGCGAGTTGGTGCCCTGGGCCGACGCACGGGTCCATGTGCTCACCCATGCGCTGCACTATGGCACCGGGGTCCTGGAGGGCACCCGGGTGTATGAGACCCCGGACGGTCCGGCGGCCTTCCGGCTCGACGACCACCTCGACCGCCTGTACCGCAGCGCGCACATCCTGCGGATGAAGATCCCCTTCAGCAGGGAGGAACTGCGCCAAGCCTCCCTGGACCTGGTCCGCACCAATGGCCACCGGTCCTGCTATCTGCGGCACTTGGCGAACGTGGGCTACGGGGCCATGGGCATCGACCCCCGGGCCAACCCCGTTGATGTCTCCGTGGCGAGCTGGGAATGGGGCGCGTACCTCGGCGAGGCGGCCGCGCGCAAGGGCGTCCGGCTCCTGGTCAGCAGCTGGCGCAGGAACGACGCCAACGTCGTGCCCCCGGTCGCCAAGGCCACCGGCCCCTATCTGAACTCCGTGCTGGCGAAGCTCGAGGCGGTCGAGGCCGGCTATGACGAGGCGGTGCTGCTGTCGGGCACCGGCGTGGTGAGCGAGTGCAGCGGCGAGAACATCTTCGCCCTCGTCGGTGGCACGCTGATCACGCCGCCGGTGAGCGCCGGAGCCCTGCAGGGGATCACCCAGAACACGGTGTTCGCGCTCGCCGCCGAGATCGGCCTGCCCGTCCGGGTGGAGAACCTGGTGCGCTCGGACCTCTACACCGCCGACGAGGTGTTCCTCAGCGGCACCGCGGCCGAGGTGACCCCGGTCCGCTCGATCGACAACCGCGAGGTGGGCGACCCGGGTCCGGTCACCCGCAGGCTGATGGAGCTGTTCGACGAGGTGACGCACGGCCGCAGCCCGCTCAGCCGCAAGTGGCTCACGCCCATCTCTTGAAGGCGCTGCTTCCTGGGACCGGTGCGCGTCAGCCGCACCGCAGCACCGCCGCCGACTCCGGCGGCAGCCGCAGCACGCCGCCCGCCGCCGGGAGCCGGACCGGCCGCCAGGCCGCCAGGACCTCCGTGCAGGGCACACCCGGCCGGAGGCCGGCGGGGCGGTCGGCGAGGTTGACGGCGACCAGCACGGACCCGCGCCGGAAGGAGACGCAGCGGTCGGGGCGGACGGTCAGCTCCTGGTAGGTCCACTCCGGTCCGGTCAGCGCGGGCTCCGTGCGCCGTAGCGCGATCAGCCGCCGGTGCCAGGCGAGGAGCGAGGCGTGCGGCTCGCGCTCCGGCTCGGCCCAGTCCAGACAGGAGCGGTCCCGGGTCGCCGGGTCCTGGGGGTCGGGGACCTCCTCCGCCGCCCAGCCGTGCGCCGCGAACTCCCGCCGTCGGCCGCGCCGTACGGCCTCCGCCAGCTCCGGGTCCGGGTGGTCGGTGAAGTACTGCCAGGGGGTACGGGCGCCCCACTCCTCCCCCATGAAGAGCATCGGGGTGAAGGGCGCGCACAGCACCAGCGTGGCCGCACCGGCCAGCAGGCCGGGGGAGAGCCGGGCGGAGAGCCGGTCGCCCAGGGCGCGGTTGCCGATCTGGTCGTGGGTCTGGGCATAGCCGAGCAGCCGGTGGGCGGGCGTGCTGCGCGGGTCCAGCGGCCGGCCGTGGCGGCGGCCGCGAAACGTCGAAAACGATGCATCGGTGCCGTCGTGGAAGAAGCCCCCGCGCAGGGTCTTGGCGAGGGCATGCGGCGGATCGGCGGCGAAGTCCGCGTAGTAGCCGTGGGATTCACCGGTCAGGACGGTGTGCAGGGCGTGGTGGAAGTCGTCGTTCCACTGGGCGTGCACCCCCAGGCCGCCCGCGGCGCGCGGCGTGATCAGGGCCGGGTCGTTGCGGTCGGACTCGGCGATGAGGAACAGCGGTCGTCCGAGCCGGGCGCTCAACGCGTCCACGGCGCCGGACAGTTGGGCGAGGAAGTGCTTGGGGCGGCGGTCGGCCAGGGCGTGCACGGCGTCCAGCCGCAGCCCGTCCAGCCGGTAGTCGCGCAGCCAGGCCAGGGCGCTGCCCACCAGATAGGCGCGCACCTCGTCGGAACCGGGGGCGTCGAGGTTGACGGCCGCGCCCCATGGGGTGTGGTGGGTGTCGGTGAAGTACGGGCCGAAGGCGGGCAGATGGTTGCCCGAGGGGCCGAGGTGGTTGTGCACCACGTCGAGGACGACACCCAGCCCCAGCCCGTGCGCGCTGTCCACAAAGCGGTGCAGCCCGTCCGGGCCGCCATAGGGTTCGTGGACGGCCCAGGGGGCCACCCCGTCGTAGCCCCAGCCGTGGCGGCCCGGGAAGGGGCAGACGGGCATCAGCTCGACATGGGTGATCCCCAACTCGGCCAGGTGGCCCAGCCGTTCGGCGGCCGCGTCGAAGGTGCCCGCCGGGGTGAAGGTGCCGATGTGCAGCTCATAGAGCACCGCGCCGGGCAGCGGGCGGCCCGCCCACTCGTGCCGCCAGGCGAAGGGGGCGACCACCGCGCCCGGCCCGTCCGGCCCGTCCGGCCGGCGGCGCGAACGCGGGTCGGGCAGCACCGGGCCGTCGTCCAGGGCGAAGCCATAGCGGGTGCCGTCCGTGCCGGGCGCGGTACGGCGCCACCAGCCGGCGCGGGCCGGGTCGCGCTCCATCGCGTACTCCCGGCCCGCCGTGTGCAGCATGACCCGCTGGGCATCCGGTGCCCACACCTCGAACAGCACAAGGCGAGCCTTCCCGGGTCACTGCTGATGCAGTCCGCGCCCGCCGAGGGAGAGGAAGACCTCGCCGACCGCCTCGGACAGCGTCGGGTGCGGGTGGATGTGCTGGGCCACATCGGTGGCCTCCGCGTCCCAGCCGACGATCAGCTGGCTCTCGGCGATCATCTCCGAGACATGCGGGCCCACCAGATGCACCCCCAGCACCCGGCCGCCCCGCTCGGTGACCACCTTCACCGTGCCGCCCTGCCCGTGCACCATCCCCTTGGCGATGGCCGTCATCGGCATGGAGTTGACCTCCACCTGGTGACCCCGCTCCCGGGCCTCGGCCTCGGAGAGGCCGACGGACGCGGTCTGCGGGCTGGAGTAGGTGACGCGCGGCACGGCCGCGTAGTCGACCGGGCGGGGCGTACGGCCCGCGAGGGTCTCGGCGACCAGCAGGCCCTCGGCGAAGGAGGCATGGGCCAGGCCCAGGGACGGCGGGGGCAGCAGATCGCCCACCACATGGATCCCCGGTACCGAGGTCTCCAGCCGTGACCAGTCGGCCGGGGCGACAAAGCCGCGCTCGTCCGTGGCCAGGCCGGCGGCCGCCAGCCCCAGGCCGTCGGTGACCGGCACCCGGCCCACCGCCACCAGCAGCCGTTCCACATCCAGTTCCCGCACCTCGCCGCGGGGGGTGCGGACGGTGGCCCGTACCCCGCCGGGGTAGCGGCGGGCGTCCTCCAGCCGGGCGCCGGTCTGCACATCGATGCCGCGCTTCTTCAGCCCGCGGGTCAGCTGGCGGCTCACCTCGGCATCCTCGAGCGGCAGCAGCCGGTCGGCGGCCTCGACGAGCGTCACCCGGGCCCCCATCGAGCGGTGCAGCGAGGCGTACTCGACGCCGATCGCACCGCCGCCCAGCACCAGCACGGACTCCGGCAGGCCGGGCGCGAACAGCGCGTCATCGCTGGTGACGACGTGCTTGCCGTCGGGCTCCAGGCCCGGCAGGGTGCGCGGCCGGGAACCGGTAGCGAGCACGATCCCGCGCCGGGCCCGCCAGGAGTCCCCGGCCTCCTCGCCGGAGTCCACCCGGACGGTCCGGGCGCCGGTGAGCGAGACCGAGCCGCGCACCACCCGGACGCCCGCGTGCGACAGATGGCCCTCCACCCCGCGGTGGTTACGGGTGACGATGTCGTCCCGGGTCGCGGTCAGCGCCGACCAGTCCACGGATTCGAGCGTGCTGCGCACCCCCCACCGCTCACGGGCCTCCGCGATGCCGTCCACCAGTTCCGCCGCGTGCAGCATCGCCTTGCTCGGGATGCAGCCGCGGTGCAGGCAGGTGCCGCCCATCAGGTCGCGTTCCGCGAGGACGACCTCGAGCCCGAGCCCCGCGGCCCGCAGGGCGGTGCTGTAGCCACCGGTGCCGCCGCCGATGACGATGACATCTGTCTCTTTCATGCCTCGACCCTGCGCTCATCAGGGAGTATGAGTCCAACGCAACTTTTCGATCGAACCAATGAGAGACGCTCATGAGCTTGCGGCAGATGGAATACCTGGTCGCCGTCGTGGAGGCGAGCTCCTTCACCCGGGCCGCCGAGACCCTCAATGTGACCCAGTCCGCACTCTCGCACCAGATCAAGGCGCTGGAACGGGAGGTCGGCGGGGAACTGCTGGAACGGCTGACCCGCGGCGTCGGGCTCACCCCCATGGGACGGGCCTTCCTGCCGCACGCCGAACTCGCGGTGCGCAGCGCCGGCCAGGCGCGCCGTGCGGCCAAGGCGGCGGCCGGGGCCGAGGGCGGCGAGCTGCACATCGCCACGCTGCACGCGCTGGCGGTCGGTGTGCTGCCGCCGGTCTTCGCCCGCTGGCGGCAGGAGTTCCCGGGGGTCCGGCTGCACCTGCACGAGTCCGCGGACACCGAGGAGCTGCGGGCCCAGATGGAACGCGGGGTGGCCGATGTCGCGGTGGGCCCCCGGCCGGATTCCTGGCAGGGCCCGGTGGTGCCGCTCTGCGAGGAGGAGATCCTGCTGGTCACCTGTGCCGACGACCCGCTGGCGGGCCGGACGGATCCGGTGCGGCTGCCCGAACTGGCCGCCCGTGCCTGGGTGCGCTGCGCGCTGGAGCCGGTGGTGGAGGGGCGGCGGTGGCTGGACTGGGTCTGTGCGCAGCATGGTTTCCGTCCGCGGACCGCGGTGTGGACCGAGCATTCCACCACCGCCGTGCGGATGGCGGCGGCGGGCGTGGGGATCGTCGCCGCCCCCCGCCATCTCGCCGGCACGATGAGCGGGGCGGTGACGGTGCCCGTCGATCCGCCGTGGCGGCGCGAGCAGACCGCGTTCTCACGGGTCGAACTCACCGGGGCGGCGGGGGCGTTCGTGGGCATGTGCAGGGAGCTTGCCGGTGTGACCTCTTGATCCGTTTGATCCGTTTGATCCGTGGAAGGCGCCGATCGGCGCGCGATCGGGGCGGGATGTGCGACGGACGGCGGATGGCCCTCGGAGGGACGGCCCGGAGGATGGTGTCATGAATCCCGAACTCGAAGCATGCATCCCATCGTTGCCCCGCACCGACCCGGCCGACGCGGCTGACCCGACCGACCCGGCCACCGGCTTCGACCCCGCGGGACTGAAGTCAGCCCTGGACGGTGTTCACCGTGCCGGGATGCCGGGGGTGTACGCCGAAGTACGCGAGGCCGGCCGGATATGGCGCGGCGCCTCCGGGGTTGCCGATCTCATCACCGGCCGTCCCCTCACGCCCGATATGCGGCAGCGCGTCGGCAGCGTCACCAAGACCTTCACCGCCGCCGCCATCATGCAGCAGGCCGAGCAGGGCCGGATCGGGCTCGATGCGCCGATCGGCGGCTATCTGCCGCGGCTGGTGCCGGGAGAGCGCGGCGAGAAGGTCACGGTTCGGATGCTGCTCAACCACACCAGCGGCATCAGCGATTACCTCCCCTACGCGTTCCCGTCCCTCAAGGGGTTCCCTGCGGATCTGCCGGACATCTCGCCCAAGAGCCTGGACGACAACCGGTTCCGGCAGTTCAGCCCGGCCGAGCTGATCGAGATGGGGCTCACGGCCCCTCCCGCCGGTGCGCCCGGAGGGCCGACAGGCACGTACTCCAACACCGGTTACCTGCTCCTCGGCCAACTCCTGGAGCAGGTGACCGACACCACGGCCGAGCGGTACATCACCCGGCATGTCATCGAGCGCGCCGGGCTCCGGCACACCGGGTTTCCGGCCGGTCCGCATATCGAGGGACCGCACTCACGGATGTACGAGGCGCTGTTCGGCTTTATCGACCCGCCGCGCGACTACAGCGTCTACAACATGTCCTGGGTGGGGACGGGGGCCGCGCTGGTGTCGACCATGGAGGATCTCAACCGTTTCTACGGCGAGTTGCTCGGCGGCGAGATCGTCGACCGGTCGTCGCTGGCGCAGATGCAGCGCACGGTCCCGGTCCGCGCCCTGGACGGAAAGATGATCGACTACGGCCTCGGTCTGCACAAGGTCAGCGTCCCGGGTTGCGGCATCTTCTGGGGCCATGACGGCTCGACTTGGGGGGCCGGAACCATGTCCCTGACCCGGGCCGACGGCCGGCGTCAGATGTCCGTCGCGATCAACCTGATGAGGTGGAACAAGCTGGACTCCTCGGGGAAGCCGCAGCACCACCCCATCGACGACGCGCTGTCGACCCTGTACCGGCAGGCGATGTGCGGGGGCGGAAGCGCCCAGATCCGGTAGCCGGAGCGCGGGTCCGGCTACGCGGCGGCGGCGTAGGCGGGGCGCCCGCCGTGCAACTCGGCGCAGGTGCCGGTGCGGGCCGCGTAGAGGGCTGCGGTGATTCTGTCGAAGCCGTCGGCGGCGCGGGCCTGGGCGGAGCGGTCGAGCAGGACGGGGGTGACCATGGTGATGCCCTGCCTCTGAGCGGCAGTGATCAGGCCGGCGGACGGGTAGCCGGAGTCGGGGTAGTGCTCGGCAGGCGTCAGGCCGCGTGCGGCCGGACACTGCTGGATGCCGGCGGTTGCCTTCACATCCGGCACGGTCGCCTCGGTGGTGGCCACGTCCGTGATCAGATTCGGCACCGGCCCGCTCTTCCTGCCGGCTCCGGCTCGGTGGGAGCGTGGCAGGTCTCGGTGAGGTGGACCTTGTAGCCGCACCAGAACACCTCCTCGCCCTTGGCCGCCCAGCGGGCATCGGCGTCCCGCTTTGTGATCACCTCCCGTCCCCTCGCATCGGTGCGGACGTAGTAGGTCTGCACGAGAACCTGCCGCAGCAGCCGCACGGCCTCGGTCTCACGGATCCGTCCCGGGGCATCGGCGGCCCAGGCGGCCTGACACAGAGCAAGACCGTCCTGGGCGAACACCATCGCGAGCCGGTCACGTGCGGTCTGCGAGGAGGGCATGGTCCAGCCGTTGATGCGGGGCCCGTAAAACGGTGGGCGAACTCCGCGACGTCGATGTGCCCGGCCGGCCAGGCAGGAGCCGCGACCGCGAGGGCCTCCAGCGCGGCCCGCACGCTCTCCCCGGCCAGCTCCAAGGCGGTTCAGATCCCGCACCGCGCTGATCACGTGGGTGGAGTCGGTGTGCTGCTTGCCGCCACCGCCGACCAGCCCCGCGTCCTTGCAGTGCTCAAGGAGCCGGTCGAAGACGACCCGCTCCAGACCATGACCGGCCATCCGGGCACGGAACTTGCTCAGCACGCTCGCATCGAAGCCGGTATCGGTGAGCTCGGCCCCCCAGGGCGTACTTCCAGTCGATGGCCCGCACTGCCATCGCCGCGGCCTGCCGGTCGGTCAGATCCTCGGCGAACTGCAACACCGTCACCAGCGACAGCACCGCCGGAGACATGCCCGGGGCACCGCGCACCCCGAACGCCTCCGTGAACGGCTCATCCGCGAAGACCTCGGCGAGCCGGTCCCGCACCCGTATCGCCACGCTGCCCTTCGGGAACGCCGCCCGGGCCACCGCCACGGTCTGCTCCGGAATCTGTGGCAACCCCTTCGACTGCATCGACATCCACGCCACCTCCGCAGCCCACGACAGAGCAATGACCGCACAGCGATCATGCCGTCAACAGCACCGACCTCGCAGGGAATTGAGCAGCAGAGTCTCGTACGACGCCAAAGTCCGTACAGAGACAGGGTGTTGATGCGTGCGAGTGCGTGCGGGAACCTCAGTTATAGGCTACCGTCACACGTGGCGCTATCGACACACCAGTAGTTCACAGGCTCCTGTATTCACGCGTGGCGCCAACCTGGTACGTGCCCATCACCAGTCAAGCCAGTGCCAACATCCACCTGTCGTGCGGGGTCATCATGAGTAAGACACCTGATGGCGTCCGCCAGTAGCTGTGAGCCCACCTGCTGATCACCACGCTCTGCGGGGAGTGATATGCCGCGGGCGGGGCTGGGTCTCGACCGGCCCCCCCACTCCGGAGATCATCAGGAAGCCGCAAAGCACTGAACGGGTCCTTGTCCAGGGCCCGAACTCAAAGCCCATGCAGCGTTCGCCGCATCGAACAGGAGCGATCCATGAAGATCGGACGAAAAGTGACCACTGTTGCCATGGTGGCTGCCGCCACCTTTGGCGCTTCGATACCTGTCGCCAGTGCGGCAAACTCTACTGCCCCCAGCGTGTCGTCCGTGCAATCCGCAGGCGCGAAGCTGTCGCAAGCTGTGGCCGGGGATTGCAGCTCCTGGCTTGAAGAACGCGCGCTTGTGGTAGCAGTGGGTATTTGCAAAACTAAAGCATTCCGGGTTGCTGCCCTTTGCCGCGGGGACCGCGAGTGGCATTTCAGCGACTGGCATCAGCCCGGCCGAGCGGTTACCTATACGTGTCCGGATTATGACAATGCGCTGCAGGCCGGTATAGACACATATGACTTTGCCGGGAGCGTGAGAAAGCCAGAGTAGTCTCCGGCGGAGCCCTCGCGTCGTCTGGCTGTGGGCGGGTCACGATCGAAGCGACGTACGTGCCGCCATAGCTCTGGTGTGGGCCATTCTCCGGCTTGTTGGCGCCAATGAGTGCTTTCCTTGCTGGCGCCGATCGGCATCACACTGCCGGACAAAGTTGCCGCCTCCGCGCCCACCGTGACGAAGGCGTGGGTGAACGCCGGATTCAAGAACCAGGTGGTCGAATCACGGCGCCCGCCTCGGTATCGACGTCGAGTTCGTCCAACGCCAGCCCGGTGTCGGCGGTCAGCAGGTGTTCGGCGCCGCCTTCGAGGGCCTTGGCCGTCTCGGTGGAGCGGGGGAGCATGGTCTTCTCGTAGGTGCGGATCGCGTCGGCGACGGTGGTGGCGTTCGCGAGAGCGAGGGCGATTTCGCCGGCGTCGAGCATGGCGAGGTTGACGCCGACGCCGAGCGGTGGCATGAGGTGGGCGGCATCTCCGAGCAGTGTCACCGTCGGGTTGTGTGCCCAGGTATGCGGGACCGGGAGGGCGGAGATCGGGCGGTCGACGTAGGGGCCGTCGTTTTCGGTGATCATCCGGCGCATGCGGGGCGACCAGTGGGCGTACTCGCCCAGGAGCAGGGCGCGGATGCCGTCGGTGTCCTCGGCTGTCAGGCCGCTCGCGCTGATCCAGTCGACCGGGACTCGCTGGACGATGTAGACGCGGATGTGGTTTCCGCTGTTGCGCTGGGCGAACAGAGCGCGCTCGCCGTCGGCTGCGTGGGCGCTGCCCTGGCCGACCAGCTCGGCCAGGTCCGGGTGCCGGTTCTCGACGTCCGAGAACCGTGCTTCCAGGAAGCTCACCCCGGTGTACTCGGGGACGGCGGGGGACACGGCCGGGCGTACCCGGGAGGAGGCGCCGTCGGCGCCGATGACCAGGTCGGTCTGGATGGTCGTGCCGTCGGTGAAGTGCAATTGCCGCGGCCCGTCGGCGGGTCCACCGATCGTGCCGAGGGCACAGCCCCAGTGCACGGTTCCCGGTTGCAGGGAGTCGAGCAACAGGTTGCGCAGCTGGCCACGGTCGATTTCCGGTTTGAAGAGTTCGTGGGCCGCCGGGACTTCATGGGACGTGATCGTGCCGGCCGGGTCCAGCCGGCGCATTTCCTGCCCTTCGGGGCGGGCGAGCTTGAAGAACTCGTCGAGCAGACCGGCTTCGCGCAGGGCGATCTGGCCGTTGCCGGCGTGCAGGTCGAGGGTGCCGCCCTGGTTGCGCGCGTCGGGGCCCCGGTCGCGGTCGTGGACGGTGACCGCTATGCCGTGCTGCTGAAGGATGCGGGCGCAGGTCAGTCCGCCGGGGCCGGCACCGATGATGCTGATGCGTGCCCGGGCGGGTTCTGGGGAGTTCATGGTTTTCCCATTCGGTCGGCGAAGAGGGGCGAGCAGGCCGGGCGTTGTCGACCTTGGCACCGGATGTGACGCTCAGGTACTCACAGCACCTATAAAATCAGAGCGAGTAGAAAAGTGCAATGACTCTACTTAGTGACAGATTCGACTATCGAGTACGCTCTAGCCATGACCATGCCCTCCGCCGGCCGCCGCGACCGCAAGAAGGCGGCCACCCGGCAGGCGATCGCCGACGCCGCACTGCAACTCTTCCTGGAGCGCGGCTACGATCAGGTGAGCATCCGTGACATCGCCGACGCCGCCGACGTGTCGACCGCTACGGTGTTCAAGCACTTCAGCGGCAAGGAAGCGCTGGTATTCGACCAGGACGAAGACCGAGAGTCACAATTGATCGCCGCGGTGCGGCAGCGACCCGCCGATCAGAGCATCCTCGACGCCCTTCGACACCACGTCCTGGACACCTGGCCGTCGATTGAGGCACATCCCCAGGCGGCCGAGTTCACCGATCTGGTGAACTCCACGCCGGTGCTGCGCGCCTACGCCGAACGCATGTGGACCCAGTACACCGACAGTCTCAGCGCAGTCATCGCCGACGAGTTCGGCGTGGACCATGACAACCTCGCATGTGTGGCTCTTGCCCGATTCGTACTCGACATCCCGGTGCTCGCTCGCGGCCGGCAGGACCGCCGGGCCGCCATCGAGGCAATCTTCGACATCCTCACTCACGGCTGGGAGCCGCCGAGCAAGCCGCCCGCGCCGTAGCGCCTGGGCCGTTTCCCGGGCCCGCCTTCGACCAGCCTCGGCTTGCCCCGCTACGCGATTTCGGTCGCACCTACCCCCTGCCCGGCAACGAGAACTGACACCCCGTCACTGCTACGCGGCAAGCACCTCATTCTGATCCCAGCCCAAAGTCACTCCCGCACCAGTAGCGCCACCGGAAATTGATGAAGCAGCCGCGACAGCGGCACCCGCTCCGGGCACACCCGCCCGGTCAGCAACTCCCGCCACGAACCCCCACCCGGCAGCGCCAGCGCCGTATCACGCCATCCGCCATCCCCGACCAGCCGGTGCGGCAGGCGGGTTGCGACGGTCACCGCCTGGCCCGAGCGGGCGAAGGCCACGCAGTGCCCGGCCGCCGGGCCGGTCGCGGCCAGCGGCTCGTATGTGGCATCGGCGCCGAACCACTCGGGATGCGCCCGCCGCAGCCGCAGCGCCGTGCTGGTCAGGTGCAGCTTGTCGGCGGACAGTCCGCCCGGCTCCTCGGCGGAAAACGTCGGCGGGCGGCGGTTGTCGGGGTCGACCAGGGCCGCGTACACCCGCTCGGTGCCCATATACAGCTCCGGCACCCCCGGCATGGTCAGCTGAAGCAGGGCCGCGCCAAGGGTGTTGGCCCGGATGGACGGTTCCAGTTCATGGGCGAGGGCGGTCAGTTCCCGGTGGGCGGACCCGCAGGGGCCGGTGAGGACGAACGACTCCACCGCCGCCTCGTACGCCGCGTCCGGCTCGGTCCACGTCGTGCGCAGCGCGGCCTCGCGCATGCTCTTGACGACGGCGGGGGTGAGCCGCGGTGCGTCCGGTGTGCCCAGGCCGAAGGCGCTCTGCCAGGCGAACCACGCCACATGGGGGTCGGGGGCGGGGAACTCCGCGTGCAGCCGTCCGATCAACTCGGCCCACCGGCGGGGGTGTTCGGTCAGGGCGGCGATCCGCGCCCGGACGTCGGCGCTGCGCTTGGTGTCGTGGGTGGACAATACCGTGCCGGTGAGGGGCCAATCGCGCTGCTGCCGGGCGTTGTGGGCGTGGAACTCCTCGGGCGGGACGGCGGGCCGGTCCGGGCAGCCGCCGACCTCGGTGGCCGAGAGCAGCGGAACGTAACGGTAAAAAGCCGTGTCTTCCACTGCCTTGGCGCGCAGCGCGGCGGCGGTTTGGGCGAACCGGGCGCAGAAGTCGCGGTGTTCCGGCCCGTCCCCGAGACGGCCGAGAGCGGCGTCGCGCACCACCTCGACGACGTGCGCCTCCTCCGGCACGCCGAAGGCCGAACGGGCGCCCTGCGCCGCCTCGTCGAGCATTGCGGCATCCGCGGCGGGCACGGTCGGCCCGCCGGGTATGGCGTACGGCCGGTAGACCGGCAGCCGGACCAGGATCTCGTGCAGGGCGGTGCGCAGCGCCCAGGGGGCGTGGTCGCGCAGCGGGTGCGAGGTCTCGCTCAGGCGGACGGCGCTGCGGACCAGCCGCTCGGTCTCCGCGGCGAGCTCATGCGCCGCGATGCGGTACCCGGCCCGGCGCACGGTCGCGGGCCAGTCGCCGCCGCGGTCGGCGGGTGGGTCGGCGAAGGCGCGGTAGGCGGCGGTGAGTTCGGCGGCGCCCTCGGGGTCGGTGAAGAGGCCGTCGATGTGGCGCAGGGCGTCATAGCCGGTGGTGCCGGACACCGGCCAGTCGGCGGGCAGCCGTTCGTCCCGGGCGAGGATCTTCTCCACCACGGTCCACCGTCCGCCGGTGGCCCGGTGCAGGCGCCGGAGGTAGCCCGCCGGGTCGGCGAGTCCGTCCGGGTGGTCGATCCGCAGCCCGTCGAGGACGCCCTCGCGCAGCAGCCGCAGCACCGTGGCATGGGTGGCGGCGAAGACCTCCGGGTCCTCCACGCGCACCGCGATCAGCTCGGAGACGGTGAAGAAGCGCCGGTAGTTGAGTTCCGTGCGGGCCAGCCGCCACCAGGCGGGCCGGTACCACTGGGCGTCCAGCAGCTCGGGCAGCGGCAGCCGTTCGGTGCCGGGCCGCAGCGGGAACACATGGCCGCGGTAGTGCAGCAGATCGTCGGCCACGGTGAAGCGGTCCAGCTCCGCGCCGAGCCGCCCGGCCAGCACCGGCAGCAGGATCTTGCCGCCGTGCTCGGCCCAGTCGATGTCGAACCAGCGGGCGTAGCGGGAGGCGGGGCCGTCGCGGAGCACCTGCCACAGCGGTCCATTGAGGTGCTCGGGGGCGGGCATGGCCATGTGGTTGGGCACGATGTCCAGGACCAGGCCCATCCCGTGCGCCTGCGCGGTGTGTGCCAGGGCGCGCAGCCCTTGCTCGCCGCCGAGTTCGGCGCGGACCGCCGTGTGGTCGGTGACGTCATAGCCGTGGGTGGAGCCCGGGACGGCCTCCAGGACGGGGGACAGGTGCAGATGGGAGACGCCGAGGGAGGCGAGGTGGGGCACAACCCGCTCGGCCGCGGAGAAGGGGAACCGGGGCTGGAGTTGCAGACGGTAGGTGGCGGTCGGCCAGGACGAGTTGTTGCGCTTCATGGGAACATGCGTACCCTGCTGGGCGGTTCGCCGCCCCTACGGCACGGTGGCAGGAGTCAGAAGGGGCGTTGGAGCACCGCCAGGCTGCGATCGGTCAGCGTGAGCCGGCCGCCGGCCTCGGCCTTCGGTCCGTCGCGCAGCACGCCCTCCGCACGCGCCGTGTCGACGATGACCTGCCACTGCCGGCCGTGCTCCAGGGGGACCACGAAGTCCAGTGGCCGGTCATGGGCGTTGAACATCAGCAGAAAGGAGTCGTCGACGACCGGCTCCCCGCGCGGTCCGGGCTCGGAGATCGCACCGCCGTTGAGGAAGACGGTCAGCGATTTGGCGTGCGCCGCCTGCCAGTCGCCGTCCCGCATCTCCTCCCCCTCGGCAGTGAACCAGGCGATGTCGGACAGCTCGTCATGGGTGCCCTGCACCGGGCGGCCGTGGAAGAAGCGCCGGCGCCGGAAGACCGGATGGTCCCGGCGGAGCCAGATCAGCGAGCGGGTGAAGGCCAGCATCCGGCGGGCCCGGGCGGACGACTCGTCATAGGGGTGCGGCCAGTGCACCCAGGACAGTTCGCCGTCCTGGCAGTAGGCGTTGTTGTTGCCGTGCTGGGTGCGGGCGAACTCGTCGCCGTGGCTGAGCATCGGCACGCCCTGGGACACCAGCAGGGTGGCGATGAAGTTGCGCATCTGGCGCTCGCGCAGCGAGAGCACCTCCGGGTCGTCCGTCTCGCCCTCGGTGCCGCAGTTCCAGGACCGGTTGTGGTGCTCGCCGTCCTGATTGTCCTCGCCGTTGGCCTCGTTGTGCTTGTGGTCGTAGGAGACCAGGTCGCGCAGGGTGAAGCCGTCATGGCAGGTGACGAAGTTGATGGAGGCCAACGGGCGCCTGCCGTCGCCCTGGTAGAGGTCGGAGGAGCCGGTGAGGCGGGAGGCGAACTCCGCCAGGGTGGCGGGCTCCCCGCGCCACAGATCACGCGAGGTGTCGCGGAACTTGCCGTTCCATTCGGTCCACAGCGGAGGGAAGTTGCCGACCTGGTAGCCGCCCTCGCCCACGTCCCACGGTTCGGCGATCAGCTTGACCCGGCTGACCACGGGATCCTGCTGCACCAGGTCGAAGAACGACGACAACCGGTCCACCTCGTGGAACTGCCGGGCCAGCGTCGCCGCGAGATCGAACCGGAAGCCGTCCACCCGCATCTCGGTCACCCAGTAGCGCAGCGAGTCCATGATGAGCTGCAGCACATGCGGGCTGCGCATCAGCAGCGAATTGCCGGTGCCCGTGGTGTCCAGGTAGTAGCGCGGATCGTCGGCCAGCCGGTAGTACGAGGCGTTGTCCAGCCCGCGGAAGGACAGGGTGGGCCCGAGGTGGTTGCCCTCGGCCGTGTGGTTGTAGACCACGTCCAGGATGACCTCGATGCCCGCCGCGTGCAGGGCCCGGACGGCCGACTTGAACTCCAGTACCTGCTGGCCCCGGTCGCCCCAGGAGGCATAGGCATTGTGCGGGGCGAAGAAGCCGATGGTGTTGTACCCCCAGTAGTTGGCCAGCCCCTCGTCCGCCAGCCGGTGGTCATGGACGAACTGGTGCACGGGCATCAGCTCGATCGCGGTCACCCCCAGCTCCGTCAGATGCCCGATGACCGCCGGGTGCGCCAGCGCCGCGTACGTCCCCCGCACCTCCTCCGGCAGCGCCGGGTGAAGCATCGTCAGACCCTTGACATGGGCCTCGTAGATCACCGTGTGGTGGTAGTCGGTACGCGGCGGCCGGTCGTCGCCCCAGTCGAAGTACGGATTGACGACGACCGAAGTCATCTGGTGCGGCGCCGAGTCCATATCATTGCGGCGCTCGGGGTGACCAAAGTGATAGCCGTAGACCGCCTCATGCCAGTCGATGGCCCCGCTCATCGCCCGAGCGTAGGGATCCAACAGCAATTTGGCGGAGTTGCACCGATGTCCCCGCTGAGGCTCATACGGTCCGTGCGCGCGGAAGCCATAGCGCTGACCCGGCATCACCCCCGGCAGATAGGCATGGCGGACAAACGCATCGCTCTCCCGCAGCTCCACCGCCGTCTCCGAGCCGTCGTCGTGCAGCAGACACAGCTCGATCCGCTCGGCGGCCTCGGAGAACACCGCGAAGTTGGTGCCGGCACCGTCATAGGTGGCACCGAGGGGATACGCCTGTCCGGGCCAGACCTGCATGGGTGACTCTTTCGCTCGTCCCGCTTGGTCGAGCTTCAGATCTTCCCCGAAAGCCGCGCGGCCACCGCTCCATCGGGCACCTCCACCCGGGAGACGGACACCTGTTCCGCCGCCGTCCTCGGGCGCGGTCGCAGGGCGCGCCCTATGAATCGGCTCACTTCCGGCGCCGGTGCCGGAGGCAACGGCCACCTCCCGCGGACGAGTTCGACGGCGGCCCACCAGGCGCGTGTGCGTCGCCTCCCGCGGGCGCAGTAGTCTGCCTTGATCGTTGAACAGGGGCGGAAGGCGGTGCGCTGGTGAGCTCGGGCGGGCTGGAGCTGCCCCCTGCGGACGGGGACCCGGGGGAGCCAGGAGGCGGGACCCCGGGGAACGCACCCCCCGGCGCGGTGTCCCTCGCCCGCCCCGGCGAGATCGGCACGGAACTGGACTGGGGCGCCGCCGCCTGGGACGAGGTGTGCACCCGCGCCCGGCGGGCCGGCCGCGCCTACATCTGGCTCAACCTGGTGGAACAGCGGCTGCGCGCGGTGGTCGCCGCGGTGCTGCGGCCCGTCTACGAACCGGTGCACGGCGAGGACGAGTGGGTGGTCGCCGCCGCCGGACCGGCCGGCCAGGAATGGGTGCAGCGGGCCGTAGCGGTACGGGAGGTGAGCCGCCGCAAGGGCTATCTGCTGGACCCGGCCGACGACAACGTCCTCAGCTTCCTCACCCTGCCCCAGCTGCGCGAACTGCTCGTCCAGCACTGGCCCTGCTTTGAGCCCTACCTGGACGACCGGCGCGATCTCGAACTCGCCCTCGATGAACTCGAGGTCTCGCGCAATGTGGTCTCGCGCAACCGCGCCCTGTCCCAGACCGTCCTCGCCCAGGCCGAGCGCGCCTCCGCCCGGCTGCTGGACATCCTCGGCACCGGCGGCGGCACCGGCGTCCCCGCCGCCGACCGGCTGCCGGTGGACGCCATGGAGGACCTGGTCGGCGACCGCTACGCCGATGTGGTGGGCGTCCACCCCGACCGGGTGCGCCTGCAGCGGCAGCTGCCCGTCGAGGACCTCTTCGGCAGCGCCCGCCGGCTCGACGCGGTGGGCATAGGGCTCAACCTGCTCGTCCAGAACTACTCCGGGCGCCGGCTGGTCCGCCTCGCCGAGTCCGGCTGCCGGGCCCGCCTGCTCTTCCTCAACCCGGCCAGCAGCGCGGTCCGCCGCCGCGAGCGCGAGCTGGGCATCAGGAAGGGGGAGATGAGCCGGTCCGTCGAGATGAACATCCGGCACATGCGCCGGGTGCGGGACAGTCTGCGGGACCCCTCGGCCTTTGAGATCCGGGTCTTCGACGAGACTCCCCGCTTCACCGCCTATCTGGTCAACGGCGATGGCTCGGGCGGCGGCCTGGCCGTGGTGCAGACCTATCTGCGCAAGGCGCGCGGCATGGAATCCCCGGTGCTGGTGCTGCGCGGCGGCGGCCGGGACGTGCTGCGCGAGGGACAGGATCAGGAGCACGGCCTGTTCGAGACCTACCGCGAGGAGTTCGAGAGCGTATGGACGGACTCCCGCCCCGTCTCCTGACCCCCGCCCGTCTCCTGACCCCCGTTGTCAGTGGGCCGTGCCAATCTTGGGGAACCACGCGGGGGAAGCACCACCGAAGGGGGAATGCGCCATGGCCTGGCACGGCGAACCACTGACCGGCTTCGACCTGGAGACCACCGGCACCGACATCGAGACCGACCGCATCGTCACCGCGGCCCTGGTCCGGCTGGGGCCGGACGGCGGCCTGACCGGGCGGCACGGCTGGCTGATCGACCCAGAGGTCCCGATTCCCGCCGAGGCCACGGCGATTCACGGCATCTCCACCGAACACGCCCGCGCCCACGGCGACTTGGCCGCCACCGCGATAGAGGGGATCACCCGGGCGCTCGCCGAGACCCTCGGCGCCGGCCTACCGCTGGTGATCATGAATGCCCGGTATGACCTCTCCCTCCTCGACCGCGAGTGTCGGCGGCACGGCATCATTCCCCTCTCCGAACGCCTGGGCGCGGAGCCCTCGCCCGTCATCGACCCCCTGGTCCTCGACAAGCACGCGGACCGCTACCGCAAGGGCAGGCGCACCCTCCAGGCACTGTGCGCCCACTATGGAGTGGAGCTGGAGACGGCGCACGAGGCCGGGGCCGACGCGGTGGCCGCGGCCAGGGCGGCCCGCCGCCTCGGGCAGCGGCACCCGGCCATAGGGGCGGCCTCGGCGGCCGAGCTGCACGCCCTGCAGATACGGGCGGCGGCCGAGCAGGCCGAGTCACTGCAGCGCCATCTGCGCCGGACGGACCCCACCGCGCGGATCACCTCGGCCTGGCCGCTCGTGCCCGCCGGGCGGTAGACGGAGTCGGCGAGACGGAATCGGCGAGAAGGGATCGGCCAGAAGGGATTCGCCCGGCTCAGAACGGATACCACCGCACCGTCGCATCCCCCTCCCGCAGGGACGCGACCCGGCGCTCGAACTCCGCCCGCGCCGCCGGATTTCCCGGCGCATGCTGTGCCACCCATGCGCAGCTGGCCGTCTCCCGGGCCCCGCGCAGCACGCCGCAGCCGGCCCACTCCCGTACGTCCCACCCATAGGTGCGCACAAAGGCGTGGTACGCCTCGGCGTCCAGCCCGTACCGGTCCAGGCTCAGGGCCATCGCCACCAGATCGTGCTCCCGCAGGTCCCGCGCGAAAGTCTCCAGATCCACCAACACCGGCCCGGCGGGCCCGATGTGCACATTGCGCGGCAGCGCATCGCCATGGACCGGCCCCGGCGTCAGCTCGGGCACCAGCTCGGCGGCGGCCGCCGCGAACCCGTCCCGGCGCTCGCGCAGATAGTCGGCATCGGCCGGGTCGATGGCGTCCCCGGCCAGCCGCAGCCAGCGCTCCACACCGCCGAGCAGATCGCGCCTCGGCAGGGCGAAGTCCGGTTCCGGCAGCGCGTGGACCAGCCGCAGCAGCCCGGCGAGATCCGCGGGCCCGGCCGGGCGCGGCGCATCGGGGAGCCGGTGCCAGAGGGTGACGGGATGGCCGTCGTGGACGAGTGCCTCGGGCTCGGCCGCCCGGACGGCCGGCACCCCGCACTCGGCGAGCCAGGCCGCGACGCGCAGTTCATGCTGCGCGCGCCTCAGCAGCGAGCCGTCCCGGCTCACCTTGGCGACCAGACCACCGACGGCGAAGACCGCGTTCTCCCCGAGTGCCAGCAACTCGGCAGCCACCCCGCCGTTTCCGGCCAGTGCCCCCGTCAGCACCTCGCGCGCCCGCTGCTCCGTGAACGCCATGTCCCTGCCTCCCACACCTGCCGTCGAGCCGGTCACCGAGCCGGTCACCGAGATTCTCCCCTCCCGCCGCGGCGACCGGAGGCCGGGGTTCCCCTCCGGTGCGGGCGCTCCTGGTACGGTCTCCCCTCCGGCCGCCGTGCCTCACCCCCACGGGGCGCGGCGGCCGCCCCCGTTGGTACGGGAGGAACGTCCGCCCATGACCGTGGCGGCGCTCGGTTTCGCCCTCCGCATCACGTAACGGTTCCCTGGTTCCATTAACCACTTCGGGCTGCTAGGGTTCTGTCCAAGCGGTTAACGGAACCGCAGATCCGTTAAATGTGGTCACCGAAAGAGGACAGTCATGGAATACAGGCGGTTGGGCGCGTCCGGACTCAAGGTCCCCGCACTGAGCTTCGGCGCCGGCACCTTCGGCGGTCAGGGACCCCTGTTCGGCGCCTGGGGCAACACCGATGGACAAGCGGCCCGCCGCCTCGTCGACATCTGCCTGGATGCCGGGATCACCATGTTCGACACCGCCGACGTCTACTCCGGCGGTGCGTCCGAGGAAGTACTGGGCGAGGCGATCAAGGGCCGCCGGGACCAGGTGATCCTCTCCACCAAGACCGGCCTGCCGATGGGCGACGGCCCCGGCGACGCGGGCACCTCGCGCTCGCGCCTGATCGCCGCGTGCGAGGCCGCGCTGCGCCGCCTCGGCACCGACTACATCGACCTGTTCCAGCTGCATGCCTTTGACGCCGGCACGCCGGTCGAGGAAGTGCTCGACACCCTCGACACCCTGGTACGGGCGGGCAAGATCCGCTATGTGGGGGTCTCCAACTTCTCCGGCTGGCAGACGATGAAGTCGCTCGCCGTCGCGGAGCGGAACGGCCACCCGCGCTATGTGGCGAACCAGGTCTACTACTCCCTCGTCGGCCGCGACTACGAATGGGAGTTGATGCCCCTCGGCCTCGACCAGGGCCTGGGCGCGGTGGTCTGGAGCCCGCTCGGCTGGGGGCGGCTCACCGGCAAGATCCGCCGCGGCCGGCCGCTGCCGGCCGGCAGCCGGCTGCGCGACACCGCCGACTACGGCCCGCCGGTGGCGGACGAACACCTCTACCGCGTTGTCGACGCCCTCGACGAGATCGCCCAGGAGACCGGCAAGGCCATCCCGCAGATCGCCCTCAACTGGCTGCTGCAGCGGCCCACCGTGTCCTCCGTCATCATCGGCGCCCGCGACGAGCAGCAGCTGCGCCAGAACCTGGGTGCCATCGGCTGGACGCTCACCCCCGAGCAGATGGCGAAACTCGACGAGGCAAGCAGCAAGCCGGCCCCCTACCCGTACTTTCCCTATGAGCGCCAGGAGGGCTTCGCCCGGCTCAACCCGCCGGTCGGCGGCCGCACTTCCCGCACCGCGCCGCACCTCGGGTGACCTAAAGTGCTCAGGTCAGTTTCCATGGCGACCTGAGAAGGAATCGCGAATCATGCCGACTGAGACGTTTGAGTTTCAAGTAGAGGCGCGCCAGCTCCTGCAGTTGATGATCCATTCGATCTACTCAAACAAGGACGTGTTCCTGCGCGAGCTGATCTCCAACGCCTCCGACGCGCTGGACAAGCTGAGGCTTGCGGCCCTGCGCGATGACACGCTCGGCACGGATGTGACCGACTTGCACATCGGCATCGAGGCCGACCGGGAAGCCCGCACCCTGACCGTGCGGGACAACGGCATCGGCATGTCGCACGACGAGGTGGTCCAGCTCATCGGAACGATCGCCAACTCCGGCACCGCGAGGTTCCTGCAGGAGCTGAGGGAGGCCAAGGACGCCGCTGTCACCGAGGACCTCATCGGGCAGTTCGGCATCGGGTTCTACGCCAGCTTCATGGTGGCCGACCAGGTCACCCTGCTGACCCGGCGGGCCGGCGAGAGCCAGGGCACCCGCTGGACGTCGGACGGCGAGGGCACCTACACCATCGGGACGGTGGACGAGGCGCCGCAGGGCACCGCGGTCACGCTCCACCTCAAGCCGGTGGACACCGAGGACCAGCTCCATGACTACACCGACCCCCGGAAGATCAGGGAAATCGTCAAGCGGTACTCGGACTTCATCACCTGGCCCGTCCGGATGGCCCCCGAAGGGACGCCGGAAGGAACGGCGGAGAACGACGACGCCCCGCGCGAGCCCGAGACGCTGAACTCGATGAAGGCGCTCTGGGCCCGGTCGCGGGACGAGGTGTCCGACGAGGAGTACCACGAGCTGTACAAGCACATCAGCCACGACTGGACCGATCCGCTCGAGACCCTCCGCCTGCAGGCCGAGGGGACCTTCGAATACCAGGCACTGCTGTTCATCCCCTCGCAGGCGCCCCAGGACCTGTTTATGCAGGAGTACAAGCGCGGAGTCCAGCTCTATGTGAAGCGCGTCTTCATCATGGCCGACTGCGAGGCGCTCCTGCCCCCCTACCTGCGGTTCGTCAAGGGCGTCGTCGACGCCCAGGATCTGTCGCTCAATGTGTCCCGGGAGATCCTGCAGCAGGACCGCCAGATCCAGCTGATGCACCGCCGCCTGACGAAGAAGATCCTGTCCACCGTCAAGGACATGAGGTCCGGCGCCCCGGAGCGCTACGCCACGTTCTGGCGCGAGTTCGGCAGCGTCCTCAAGGAAGGGCTGCTGAGCGATTTCGAGAACCGGGACGCCATCCTCGCCGTCTCCTCGTTCGCCTCGACCCATGACAAGGACGAGCCGACCACCCTGAAGCAGTATGCCGAGCGCATGAAGGACGGCCAGGAACACATCTTCTATATGACGGGCGAGTCCCGGCAGTCCATCGAGAACTCCCCGCACATGGAGGCGTTCCGGGCCAAGGGCATCGAGGTGCTGCTGCTCACCGACCCGGTGGACGAGGCCTGGGTCGGGGCCGTCCCCGAGTTCGAAGGCAAGCAGCTGCGGTCCATCGCCAAGGGCGTGGTCGACCTCGACACCGAGGAGGAGAAGAAGGAGGCCGAGACCGAGCGCGAAAAGCAACAGCAGGAGTACGCGGGGCTGTTGACCTGGATGACGGAGCGGCTGAGCGAGGACGTCAAGGAGGTGCGGCTCTCCTCCCGTCTCACCGTCTCGCCCGCCTGCATCGTCTCGGACACCCACGACATCACCCCGGCCCTGGCGAACATGTACCGCGCCATGGGCCAGGACGTCCCGCACACCAAGCGGATCCTTGAGCTCAACCCCGGCCACCCGCTGGTCAGCGGACTCAACAAGGCGCACGGCGAGCGCCCGGAGGACACCGGCCTCGCCGAGACCGCCGAGCTCCTCCATGGCATGGCACTGCTCGCCGAGGGCGGGGAGCTGGGTGATCCCTCACGTTTCATCACCTTGCTGGCGGACCGCCTCGAACGCACTCTGTAGCAGCACCCCGTGAGCTTCCGCGGGCCCCCTGCCCGGGCCCGCGGAAGCGCCACCGGACAGAATGTCCGCCATGACCATTACCTCTGCCACCTCTGCGCAACGGTTCGAGCCGGGATCGACGGCGGTCCGCCGGGACGTCTTCCGGGACAAGGTGTGGACGGCCACCCCGCGGAGGGTGATCGAGGACTCGGGCAGTGCGCTGACGCTCGCCCACTGGCCCGGCGCCGAGGGGCTCGCGCCCACCACCTATATCGACTCCCTGCGGACGGATTCCCCGGCGGCGGGCAACCGGGCGCGGAACCAGGGATTCGCGGATCTGGCCTCCGGCAGCTGGGAACTCGGCCGCTGGACCTGGCGGGACACCACCGTGCTCAGCCGCTTCGCAGCAGGCGAACACTTCAGCGTCCACCTGTTCTTCGATGTGGACCTCCGGCCCCGGAACTGGTACGTCAACTTCGAACTGCCCTTCAGGCGAACCGCGATCGGCATCGACACCTGCGATCTCTTCGTGGACCTCGTCATCGCGCCGGACCTGTCCCGGTACGAGTGGAAGGACGAGGACGAATACGCGCAGGGGCGGCGGCTCGGACTGATCGACGAGCCGCTGCACGGGCGGATCGAGGAGGCGCGGGAGCGGGCTCTTGCGCTGCTCGAGGAGCGGCAAGGCGCCTTCGCCCAGGGGTGGCTGGACTGGCGGCCCGCGCCCTCCTGGCCGCTGCCGGAAATGCCCGCCGAGTCCACACCGGCGAAATCCCCCGCCTGACCGGCCCGCCCCCTGGGTTCCGGCTCCGCTACGGCTGGTTTCTGAACACCTTGCCCAGCAGCGGAAGTTGCCCGAGGGCGTGGGTCACGGGAGCCAGCGGGCCGCCCTCCTGCTTCCCTTCCGGCCGCGACGGCCGGGGGAGCTCCTTCGACTCCAGGGCGTCGGTATGCGGAAGGTCGGCCTGTGCCTGCAACTCCAGGGTCTCGGGAACAACCGGACGAACGGTGGCTTCCATCGCTGCCGCCTCCACGGGGGCAATGGCGGCAATCGACAGGGCGGCGGCCAGCGGCGCGATCGCATGACGCAGACGCATGGGTGTTCTCCTTCACGCAGACGACAAGCTACGCAAGGAGAACGAACCGGGATAGTCCGGGTCACCGCCGGGCAGGGTGGTCAGTCGCCGCGCAGCGCGGCGCGGACTGCGGACGCCCCGCGCTTGGCGGCATCCACGGCCCCGCCCGGGACGTCGTACGCATACACCTCCGCGGCCCGCTCCAAGCGGCAGTCGCGGCAGTGCGTTTCATCCGCGACGGGCCGGATCATCCGCCCGCAGCCTCCCGCGCACGAGCGCAGCGACCGCGGGGGCGGTGGGGGTACGGAGGCGAGTTGCTGCCGGACCGTCGGAATGTCGGGCATCTTCCGGGTGAGCCGATCACGGACCAGCCCGGCCGCCGAGTGGACAGGCTGGGGCAGGCCGAGCGTCAGCGCATCACGCAGGTCGCCTACCGAGGCGCCGCGCAGCAGCCATTCACCCGCGAGCGGCGCGAGATCGCGTACCTCACGCCCGGTCAGCCGCAGTTGCCGCTCGGTGTGGGTGACGGCGGCCAGGGCGAGGGCGCCCCGCTCGGCCA